>NZ_JAEQCX010000094.1:0-28032 GCF_020738035.1 Microcoleus sp. PH2017_28_MFU_U_A | reverse complement strand
TTGGTAATTGGTAATTGGTAATTGGTAATTGGTAATTGGTAATTGGTAATTGGTAATTGGTAATTGGTAATTGGTAATTGGTAATTGGTAATTGGTAATCAGGAAAAATTAGTTTTTAGTGGCGATCGAATCTATTAATAAAACTTACGTTTTTGAACTTGGTATCTCTAAAAATATTAGCTTTGGTAACTAAAAATATCGAATCAACCTGATTGATGATGAATAGTGCGTCCCGGAATAATTAAGTTAAATTTAATCTAATACCCGTTTGAAAAAAGAATGCAACTGCTTTGTCAGCTTCAAACCAATATTCAGTAACTCATCCCTAATCGCAAATCCTTCGACACTTCGACAAGCGCTCGCGCCGAAATCTAAAATCTAAAATCGTTCGACGCTCGCGCCGAAATCTAAAATCTAAAATGCTATAAGACCTTATTTTATTTTTTGTACTCTATCTAAGGACAGAGGTAAATTTTACACCTGTGGAGCGATGTAGCGGATTCCTAAATTTTATATGTTTGAGATAAGGCTTTTTAGAGAGCAGAAAGCAGCAGCTAAAATTCTGTGTGGCTTAATCTCACTCAACGAAGTCTCACTCATCGACAGCTTACCCGGAGGGTATTAACATATTATGAATAAACTAACACCAATTCTCATCAGCGGTCTCCTATTATTTGGAGCTGCTGCTTGCACTGAGGGGGCTAAAACTAGCGCCGATGCTCCTAATTCTACCACAGAAAATGTCAAGAGCCCGCCCCCAGCCGAGAATGTTCAAAAAACTCAGTCCGACGCAACTAGCGATGTTCGCAAAGCCCAAGCAAATTCTGATATCAGAGCCAGAGAACAGCGCAACAACGTGACTGGTGGCGATGCCATCAGAGCCGATGGCGATCTGCAAAGTGAAGTTCGTTCTAAGTTAGAAGTGAACATTACTAAAGGTCAGCTAACTGTGGACGCAAAAGACGGGGCTGTCACCGTAGGTGGCACAGTTCCAAATCAAACTGATTTAGCTAAAATAGAGCCGCTAGCTAAAGAAATTAAGGGTGTCAAAAGCGTGAATGTTACGGCTGTTGTCGCCCCCGCTGCACCCGCCGCATCGCCTACCAAGTAATAAATTAGAAGGAAGAAGGAAGAAGGAAGAAGGAAGAAGGAAGAAGGAAGAAGGAAGAAGGAAAGTTGGGAATTATAAAATTTTTTTCAAAGCGGATCGTAACGCTTAGGTGACTCTTCCGGGTAGCGGGGTTTTAATTTATAGAGTTTAAGCAGGTACTCTAAAGTCAAACTCAAAACTCGCCTAATACCCGCAATTTTTTCTTCCAAATTTCTGATTGCCAAGACCTGATAATTAGAGAAAACAGGTCGAAAGATAGAGACGGAGTTTATTCCCAGCGACCGATGAAAAATGTTGGGAAAAATGACTAAATGTGATTGATGGCAGCAAGCAGATCGTAAATTCTGTAGTTGTGTAAAAACAGTATTTTTTGAAGGAGAAAAGAAATGGCTTTAGGTCAACACAAACGGGCTGTAGGATCGTTTTCTAATTACCGCGATACGGAACTAGCTTTGCTCGAACTGCAAAGTACCGGGTTTCCGATGAATCAGGTTTCGGTAGTTGGAGAAAATCTCGATCGCAGCGAAATTGCGGGCGCTACCGCTGGTAAGAGTACCGACGAGAAAGTCGGCGGCGGCGTAAAAGCAGGCGCGACAGCGGGAGTCGTGACGGGCGGTTTGATTGGGTTGCTCGGAAGTATTGGGGCGCTGGCGATTCCGGGAGTTGGCCCGGTGATGGCGGGGGGCGCGATCGCCACTCTGCTTGCTGATACTGTAGTCGGAGGCGCGATCGGGGCTGCTGCGGGCGGTTTGGTCGGCGGTTTGGTGGGTTTGGGTGTTCCCGAAGCCAAAGCTAAAGTTTATAACGATCGCCTCTCGCGCGGAGAATATTTGGTATTCGTAGAAGGAACGGATGCTGAGTTGGCCACCGCCGAAGGAATTATGAGCGTGCGGGGCATTCAGGATTGGGGCATTTACGATGTGCCTACAGACACCGGCCGCAGATCGATGGGTCGCCACAAGCGCGCTGTGGGCGTGTTTTCCACTCGCCGCGAGACTGAACACGCGCTGGGAGAACTGAGAACAGGGGGTTTCGACATGGATCGGGTTTCGGTCATTGCTAAGGATGGCGATTCTAAAGGGGATATCGCAGGCATTGACGTGCACGACAGCGCAGACAACAAGGCCGATGAAGGGGCGACTAAGGGTGCGCTCACAGGCGGAACCCTGGGCGGTTTGACTGGCTTGTTGGTAGGTCTCGGCTTGGTGGCAATTCCGGGTATCGGGCCGATTATGCTGGCTGGAGCCTCGGCTACGGCGATCGCCACTACGCTAGCAGGTACTGCTTTGGGTGCGGCTGCGGGTAGCTTGATCGGAGCTTTAGTCGGTTTGGGAATTCCTGAAGAGGAAGCCAGAGCTTATAACGATCGAGTGGCGAGGGGAGATTACTTGGTACTGGTTGACGGCAGCGAAGCAGAAGTCGCTAAAGCTGGGGCTGTTCTGAGCCGCGGAGGCATTCAGGATTGGAACACCTACGACTCTCCCAGCGTGGATACCGCTCGGGCAGATTACGGCACTCCCGGCACTCCCGGCGCTGATACTACGCCTGGTATTTACGACCCCAATCAGGGCGTTGCTGGCAAGCGTCGGGTTTGATCCTTCAGACTTTGTTTGGGTATTAGATCTCTCCAAAAAAGCAAGTCTGGAACAGGCAAGATGCCTGTTCCACAATAATTATTGGAGATGTCTATTATTTCTACCGACGGCTGGGACGATCGCACTGGCGCACTCGGATTGTTTAGGGCGCAGCGTTTAGCCGAATGCGGGTAAAATTCTCTCAAAAGTCGGCTTTTTCTGTGAAAGCCGGCTTTTGTTTTGTTCGGGAAACCTCAAAAAAGCGACCAAGCAAAAGTTGAATTTTGAGAGTGCGAGCTGGACTTTGGTCGGCTGGTCGATCGGCTCTATAAATTTTTACACTCTAAATCCGCAGCGATTTGTGAGTCTGTAACACTCACTACTGCAAGGGTTGCAAACCCTGGAGTATTATCAAATTGGATGACTAAAATTGCAGCAGAGATTGCCCCGTTAGTCAAAGAGCGACTATCTTTAATTATGGGGTGGCTAATTTCAGCAAATTATATCAGGTGAAGTAGCCAGTCCCGCGCGCCGAGTACGGCCTGCGGTGGTCGGCAATTATTAGAATAATTATTGTCGTCGCCTTGGGGCAAGACTTAGGCTGGTCATTGGTTGGCTGTAGCAGCCCAATTGCCTTAGGCAAGACCGGCTAAAGGAATATAGTTTTTCTGGGAATGCCTCAGCGAAGCATTTTTTCCAGCCCAGGAACAGCTTTTATGTCCGGGAGCGCGTCTGGTGTCGGGCGTTCTGTTAATTAGAAGCGCAAGCGCTCATGGATCGAGTAAACATTAACAACAAGCACAGCAGCGCGGGAGTACGGGAACGGCTCGCGGCGCTTTTTTTGGCGAAATCTCAGGCCCATGGCAGCCTATTGCTGGTTTCGCCTGGGACTCGATCGGCCAGGCGAGCGAAACAGCCTTCCTGTTCGATTTCACGCTGCATTGAGCACAGTGGGGGGAGGTGACACTAGCTGAGCTGACCGGGCTCTGCTTTCATGGGCGATCGAAGAAAGAAGGCAAAAACTAAAAGATATTCGGAGTTGAAGCTTCGAGTCCTTATTTCTTTCGGGAACTAATAGAATAGATTTGCTCCCCTGTGCCAGCAATTTGTGGGCTGTGAATGTGGCGCGGGTGCCGCCAGCAAGAACCCCAAAAATATGCGATCGACAACTTATCGATTTATCGATATTTTGTAAATAGTTAGTAGTTAATAGTTAGTGATTAGCAGTTAGTATAAATACAACTAACAATTAACAACTAACATCAGCCGCAACTAACTCTTAGCAGCATAAGACTTACAGGCGGAAGCGAGAAACTCGGTTTCTTCATAAATGCCCCCTAGCCAAGCCCTACTTTTACGAAAAACCGGGTGGCTTTTCGTGAGTTCTACGTAAATTATCAGGGTGATGCTAGAAATCAACCAGTTTTGATAATTATTACTGCGGCAGTATTGGTTTAAGAACTGACTAGCAAACACGAGCATACAAACTTTCAGACAACATTGAACATCGAGAAATTAAGGAAACTCACTCAATTTTTTTATGAATTTCACTGAGCTTTTAAGTGCCGATGAACTTTTAACTAGACATAGAAACGGGGAACGAGATTTTCGAGGAGCCAACCTCATTGCCGCTCATTTGATTGAATCTAATCTCAGTCGAACTAATTTGAGCAGCACTAATTTGAAAGGGGCCAACTTAATTAGAAGTAAACTAATAGGAGCTAATTTAAATGGTGCCGACTTGAGCGGGGCTAATTTATCTAAGGCGAAATTAATTGAAGCGAACCTAGGCAGTTGTAGTTTAACGGGAACTGTGGCGATCGGAGCCGATTTTAGCGGAGCAAATCTCAGCGGAGCAATATTGTCTCGCGCTGACTTGAGCAAAGCTGTGATGACTGGAGCGAGTTTAGTCGGAGCTTGTTTGCTAAGTGGCTCGAAACTAATTGAGGCTAATTTGAGCGGGGCGACGCTGAGCCGAGCAATTATGAGCGGGGTTGATTTAAGCAGAGCAAATCTGACTAGAGCAATTATGAGCGAAGTAGATTTGAACGGAGCAAACCTGAGCGGTGCAAATCTAATTCGGGCTTATCTCAATCGCGGAAATCTCAGCGGTGTCAATTTGGTTGGGGCGATTTTGAGCGAAGCAAGTCTGCGGGAGGCTTGTATTTGTGCTGCTAATTTGAGCGGTGCTGACTTGAGCGGTGCTGACTTGAAAGGAGCTAATTTAAATGGTTCTAATTTGAGCGGTGCTGACTTGCAAGGCGCTAATTTGAGTAAAGCTAATTTGAATGGTTTGATTCTGCATAATGCTGATTTGAGGGCTGCGAATTTGAACAAAGCTTCTCTCAGGGGAGCTGATTTGAGCGGTGCAAATTTATCGGGTGCTAGCTTGCTGGAAGCAGATTTGCGGGGAGCGAATTTGAGTCACGCCAATTTGTCGGGAGCGGGTTTGCTGCTGAGTTCTTTGACAGGGGCAAATTTGACAGGAACTAATTTGTCGGAGGCTAATTTGATTGGGGCTAGCTTGAATGTTGCTAATTTGAACCAAGCGGCTTTGAGCGGGGCTATTTTGCCGAATGGGGCTACTCACAGCCGCGATTGATCGGATGTCCGGTAGCGTGTTGATTGTCAGTTGCGAGCAGGCTAGCGATCGATCGCGCGTGAAGTCAAAAGCTTCACTTACGTTACGTCGCTTTTTTGCAGTGGCGCGCTACTCGCCGGTGCGAGATCTCGCACCGGCGTTTGACTGGCGACAAAGCGCCCCAAAAAATAGTTGCGAGGGCCCTCGCAACTATTTTTTGGAATTTTTTTGGTAATTTACTTGAAATTTTCTAGAATCCGTGCTATTGTCAAAAGGTTTGAGACATTGTGAGTTAGAGGTAAAACCCCGCAGAATGAAACAATTGGGAACCCATCTGGTCGCTGATGCTTGGGAGTCTCCTGGAGACCTCCTCAACGATCCTGAACGTATCCGCCGCGCCATACTCGATGCGATCGAAGCCGGAGGAGCTACTCTCATCGATTTGTGCGTACACCAGTTTAGTCCTCACGGAGTGACGGCTACTGCAACTTTGGCAGAGTCTCATATAGCAATCCATACTTGGCCTGAACACGGTTATTTTGCAGCAGACTTATTTTTCTGCGGAGCCGGCGACCCTCACCGAGCCATGAAGGTGCTACAGACAGCTTTGGAAGCTAAACAGGTAAAACTCACTGAGTTCACGCGCGGTTTCGAGCCCGGGGTGGGCATTCTAGGTTCTGCTTGTGAAGAGCAGTATGCACCTCGTTTAGTAGAAACGAGTGCAGCCAGAGGATGATAGCCAATTAGCGTAACTTTGAATATTTTATGCTAGGTTTTCGTTAAAATCCCACGGTTCGAGCCGTGGGATTCTTGTTGAAATTTACCGAAGAATTGGGTCTAAAGTCCCGCCGTTCTAGGGCGGCTTTCAAAATCTTTTGTGGCGTTGCTGATTTACGGTATGAAAGGCTAAATATGCCAGTCATAGAAACCACTATCGACAAAGCTTGGGGATTTTTAACTTATTTTTTTTCATACCCTGATTAAGCAACGCCGGAACCAAGAATCCCCACGCGTTTAGGACGCGGAGTGTCACTTTCCCTTTAACAAAGGGCGAACAACTAAATAACCTGCACCGAAGGCAGCAATAACAATCAGAAAAATGGCGATCGCCAACCACAATCCACTTAAGTCTGAGGCTTTTTTGGGTTGAGAGCGAATGCGGTAAGGAGTTTCCGGCACCTCTGCAAATAATTTTTCTGGCAGTGTATCCGGCATGGGAGGGGCTGTTGGCTCCGGTAGAGGGAAGGGGAAAGCCACTTTCTGAGGTGGTTGAGGTACGGCAGAGCTAGTCCGCGAGGTTACAGGTGCTGGGGGCTCCGGTTCAACGCTGAAATTGAATTTGACTGAGGGCATTTGAGGCATCCCAGTCTGGGTGACGTTCTGAGCCGAGTTGACTACTTGTTGTAGCTGCTGGGATACTTGAACTACTGTTTCTACTTCTCGCCGCAGTTGTTGATTTTGTTGAACTAATTGCTGGTTGTGGGTTTTGAGGGAGTCGAGCATCGCTTGGGCTGCTTGCAATTCCGCCGTGACTTCTCGATAGAGGGAAATCGGTACCGATGGAGAGTAACTATTTGAGTTTTCAGGGTTCGTATTGTCAGATAAGGTAGTATTTTGCATAATTGTAGATGGCGAGGGTGAACTTTTTTAAGTTTAGCCTGAGAGTATTTGCAATTAGATCGATCGCAACACAATTCGTCAAGATATTTGTTACAGATTTTGAGAGTGAGTTTAATTAAATCTTAGAAGTTTTCAGTCGATCGCTATGAACAACCACCCAACTGCACAAAGTATGTCGCAAAAGTCAAGTACCGAGGAAATGAAATACGGCGAACGCGAGATTTTGGAAGGAGAGTTAATTACTTTCCCGAACCCGCGAGTCGGGCGGCGCTATACGATTAACATTACCTTGCCGGAGTTTACTTGCAAGTGTCCGTTTTCAGGCTATCCAGATTTTGCGGCGATTCATGTTACTTACGTGCCCGACGAGCGGGTGGTCGAGTTGAAGGCGCTGAAGCTCTACGTCAACAGTTATCGCGATCGCTACATTTCTCACGAAGAATCGATCAATCAAATTTTAGATGATTTTGTCGCAGCTTGCGCGCCGCTGTACGTGACGATTAAGGGCGATTTTCTGCCGCGGGGGAACGTGCACACTGTGGTTGAGGTGCGGCACGAGAAGTAGAAGGTTGAGTCTTCTGCGGCTGGTACTGATTGCGGTAGGGGCGTCCTTGAGATTCTCAATCAGCACCGAAAGCATGATTCTGACGCACCGTTTTTTGCTTTCGGTGCGTCAGTGAGATTGTTGGTTTGGATCGAAAATAACGCTAGAGTAGAACACCCTACTTAATTGCTTCGGAGAGAGATTCTAAGGAGATAAATTGTTTCACATCTAATATTTCGATCAATACCAGTTCTCCGCTGCTAGAATAGTGCAGAATCATTTGCCCTTCATCTTCGGCATAGGCGATCGGGCGATGGCGTTCCGCCCCGCAAGCTACGGAAATTTCGATCAGCATCGCATCTACATCTTGGCTGTATCTAATCTTTTTCATATCTTGACCTCTTACCCGGATAAGCAGTAATTACTAAAATTTTATCATTATATTATTGGTAAACCACTCTCAGGACAAGTCCATTCAATCTTTGTTGACAAATAAACTTTCCTTCACCACTTGCTTCTAACTTACTAGGAGTTCTAATAGTTTCCGAAATCAAATCTGTTGATATTGTCACCCCGCGACTTTCTAGAATTTCTATTTTTAGTAAGGCGTGTTGACTGAATTCAATCCTTTTTATCACCTTTATTTCCTGTTTAATTATCGTTTTTACCCGGATGTAAGATGGGCATTGCCCACCCTACAATTAGTTTTAATTAGCTAGAGAAGTCTCAGTAATCGCACTTTTGGTCTCTGCTGTTTTCAATTCTGCCAACTTGTCCAAAATCTCCACAACTTCTCGTTCAAATATCACCTGAGCGCGATTAGTGCGCCCGCCGACGTATAGCTTGCCATTTTTTTCCAAAGCCCAAATCTGCGAGTGAGACAGATAGCTCATCATCACGCTGAGCATTAGCAACCCAAAGCCAGTATAAACGAGCGGAATTCCTGGATCGGCTTTAATTTGCAATCCCGTGCTGCCAACAACTTCATCAATTGCCAGCATCACTCCGTTAACTTCAACTGCTGTACCGGCGCGAACAGTAGTTAACAATTTGCCATCAGTACCGTAGACTAACATTGTACCTTGCAAGTCCTTTGCTAGCAGAGAAACTCCTGCACTCAAATCTGGTTTTGTCGGAATCCAAGCACCCCAAATTCGGCCTTTACCTTGGGTATCTAACTGAGCCATTGGCAATTGTAAAACCGGGCTTTTGTTGAGGCGAACTCGGACAGCGGCTAGGCTCCAATCTGCTTGATAAAAGGTGACTCCCCGGTATCTGAGGGGCTCGTTAACGTGAATTGTTTTACGATCGACCTCTTGGCCTGTTTTGTCCAAAACTGACAGATCCGAGTAAAATTGGTCGATCGCCCCGCTCGGACTATAATCGATCCAGAACCGATTCACGCGCACCGACCAATCCTTCGGTATTTGCGGCCCCGCCCAAGGCCCAGCATCAGTGATATTCTGCACCCGAAACGTTTCACCGCTAGGAACCAATTCTTGACCCATAAATCCAGTCATCGAGCCAAACATCGACCCAGCTAAAATAATTAGCATACTCGCGTGAACAATAATCGGGCCGATTTTACCAATTATGCCCTTGCGAGCATAAACTTTTTCACCTTCTCGAAATATGCGGTAATTTTTTTGCTGCAAAAGTTGTTCTAACGAACTCAAAGAACTTGTTTCTAATTCCGCACTGAGAGCTAATTTTTCAAACTGCTTCGGTTCTTCATAAAATTTCCAGCGGCGGGCGGCTTTTAGGGCAGGAAATTGTCGGGTAAAAGTGCAAGCTGTCAAGCTGCTGCCGAACAAAATTAGGATTGACAAAAACCACCAAGTGCGGTATACGTGGTCAAGTCCTGAAATCAGCACAACTTTCCAAGTTAGGAAGCCGAACAAAGCCGGGTGTTCTGGATAGTTGGATTGGTAAAATTCTACAGATTGACCTTGTTCGATGACGGTGCCGGAAATGCTGAAAAATGCGATCGCCAGCAGCAAGATAATTGCCAGCCGCAAATCTGCCAGCACTGGCAAAAGTTCTCGCTTGAAAAACTTTAGAGGCGCAGTCGCCCAGTCTGATATTTTAGATAGAAATACTTCTTTTGATATCATTGGAAATTGGTAATTGGTAATTGGTAATTGGTAATTGGTAATTGGTAATTGGTAATTGGTAATTGGGTAACACACTACCAATCACAATTAATTAATTCTCTGTATCCTTCAATTTTGTATTGTTTTCGGTAATTCTTAAAGGACTGAAGTCCTTACTACGAACCTTACTACGAATTTTACTGCGAATTTTAGGCGGGAAGAATGCGGGAAAGCAGAGAAAACACGCCAAATCCTACTAATAAAACGCCACTAACAGGCGTAATCCAACTCGACCAACGGCGCAATTCTAACAACTTTTTAATGCTCGCGGTAAAAGTACCTGCTACAATCAGCGGAGCCACGTAGCCCGCAGCGTAAAACAGCAGCAACACACCGCCTAAAACTAGATCTCCAGTTTTGGAAACCCAAGCTAAAAGGGTAGCTAAAACCGGCGTGCTGCACGGAGAAGCTACTAAACCAAAAGTTAAGCCTAATAAGTACGATCGCACGCCCGCAGGCAAATCTTTCGGAACCCAGCCCACAGCGTCAAAAGACGGCATTTGTAAGGGTAAGGCTTCCAGTAAATTCAGCCCCATTAAAATCGCGATGATGCTGACAACGATCGGCAAACCCAGACCAATTTTGCCATAAACTTGACCAGCAAATGATGCTACAATGCCTAAACCCGCAAGAGTTGTCGCCAATCCCAGGGCAAACCATGCCGACTGGGCAGCAGCTTGCAGGCGGCTTTTTGCTTCGTATCCGCCGATGTAGCCGATCGTGATCGGCAACATGGAAAGCATACAGGGCGTCAAGCTCGTTAGCAACCCTGCCAGAAAAATCACTCCGACACTGACTAAACTCAGGTGTGTCAGTTGAGTGTTGACTAAATTATTAGCAAATTGTGCGAGTTGATAAAGTTGGGTTTGCAGGGTTTCCATCGGTCGATTTTAGATTTTAGATTTTAGATTTTAGATTGACTCCGGTGTCATCGAATTGAGATTTTAGATTTTAGATTGACTCTACAGATGAATCTGGGATATTCAACTAAATATCTATTTTTTCGGTTCTCCACGACTTAAGTCGGGGCTTATATCCCTATGCAAGTGAGTTCCGGCGAGTGTGATGTTCTGGCTATGTTGAAAATTGTAACAGATTCGGGTCGCTTCGGTTCAAGATTTGAGATGTGAGCGCGATCGCCTGATTGAGAGTGCTCGCGGGCGATCGTCAACTGCGATAATAGACTTGTTGCAAAAATAGCTAGGACGGGTTCGCCAGCCCATCCACAATTTTTTTTTCTTGTGGGATGGACAGACGAACCCGTCCGAAAATTTGATTCAAAGGACTTTGGCAATTCCAGCCCAATAAGCATCGCGAATTAAATAATTTATACATATTTGTGGGATGGGCGTCCCGCCAGTCATGAGAGGACGGGCGGGACGCCCATCCCACAAAAACCATCAATTTGTAAGTTATTTAATTCTCATTCCTAAGTGATTGCAAGATTATTCACCTTTTCCAATAATCTAAATCATCAAGATAGAGTCATGTTGCCATTTTGGCAGGTTTCAAATTTAGCTAAGCGGACTCCAATAAGTTCTGGGTTTAAATCAGCCTGTAGATCTATAGTGGTTCTCAAAAAAGTGAGGTACGTTGTTGGGATGCGAGCGCTCTTATATTTATTATATAGTAAGCGAGGTCGCATTAAAAACTCCATTTATAGTCATACCTCATCTTTCTAAGAAAGGCTATATGTATTAACCAAAGTGTGGTCTTAAAAATTTAAGTAGATAAATACACTAAACGCTCTTCTAAACCCGGTTTGTGCGAGAAATATTGGTGTGGAAGCGCAGTATTTAAGAAGAAACCGGGTTTCTCACCCGCGCGTGTAAATCCTAAAATATCAACAATTTGAGTTGGTAAATCAGCACCAACACCAAGATTCCTTGTCTGAGGTGCAATACGATGAAAGCAATCTCTTTGAGGCTGAGATTGCTTTCATCGCACGGCTAGCCCAGGAGAGATTTTGGTTAAAATGCGTCCAGGATTGCCAATAGCAGTTAAGTAGACTCTAGGGGAGCCATTGTCAGCCCAGCACGGCTCAATTGCATATGATAAAGTTCTGCTTGCTCTTGCGGGCCAACCCAGACGGTGGCCTGGCCTTCGTTGTGGATTTGGTCGGCGAGTTTCCAAGCTCGATCGCTCGTCATGCCTGGAATGTACTTAGTCAGACATTCCACAACGTGCTGAAACGTGTTGAAATCGTCGTTGAGGACTATTACCCGATAATTTGGATAAGGCTTGCGGGTAACTTGACTCGATCGAACGGGTGCTATGGTTGGTGAAGAGGTCATCGCGCGAACAGCCACTGAAACTACAAAATTTGTAAAAGAGTTACCGATAGCACTATAACACAATTTGAGATTTCTGAACCGAACTCGGCACTTACTGTCCCCTTCGCGGATTTTAGATTTTAGATTCGGGAATGACTTACGGGATTTTGAATGGGAGCATCTCAGTTTTGCATTTACTATAGTGCTATCCCCGAAGAGCGAGTATTGCAGCACTCGCGAGCTCGCGACAGGGCGCACTATAATAATTAATTTTTTCAAAAAAGAGATGCTCCCTTTTGAATTCCTCCACTAAAATACCGGTTATTCGCAAACAGTATCAGGATTTTAGATTTCCTGTACGATAGCAACTGCATTGGCAAAATACCATTTTCAGATTGGATTTGCGCCGCCAGATTGGCGACGCTTTGACGCATTGTTCGATCTGTCATAGCCTGTTGAATCGCTTTTATAAGTCGTTCAACTCAACAGCCTAAAGTTTTGCTAAGGCTCGATCGATATGCACTTTCATTTTTTCGGCCAAGACAGGGACATTGGGTTCTTGAAGAATACTTAGATGATCTCCAGGGATATCATATATGTCTAATCCTCCAACTGCCAGATCCTTCCAGTTTTCCAAAGTGCTAAAGTGACTTTCATCCTTCGCTCGGAACAAAACCGCCCTGCCTGGATAAGGTTGTGGCTTGTAACTGTTGAAAGCGTAATTCCGAAACTCTACTCCAGGATCTACCTTATGATTATTAATCATCATGCCAGAAGTCGATTTAGTCTTCGATTTTAGGATCTTTTTTAACAAATAGGGAAGCCCTTGTTGGCGCAGCTTTTTGAGATGAAAAGCCAGCTTCTGGCTGAATGACAGTTTGTTTTTTCCTGGAATCGCACTATCCAAAAGACCCAGTAAAGCTACCTCCTCACCCTGTAAATGAAGTAGATGTGCCATTTCAAAGGCTACTAAGCCACCTAATGACTCACCCGCTAGGAGGTAAGGCCCTTTAGGTTGATGTTTTTGGATTTCTTTGAGATAGCGAGTTGCCATATCTGCAACACTCACTAAATCCGTTGGTGATTTGTCAAGTTTATCCTTTTGGAACATACTGACTTCCTCGTTGAGATAAACTCCATAACAGGTCTGGTCTTTGCCGAGGTGTCTTGACAAATCATAGTAAAGAAATATGCCGTAAATGAAGAATAAAGGTAGTTTGGAACTGCCTTCCTGAATCGTGACTAAAGCCTGTGCAGAAGACAAACATCCTTCTTCGCGAAGGGTGTTAGCCAACTGCTGAATCGTTGGTGATTGGAAAAGAATAGCTAAAGATAGCTCTTTCTTGTAGGTTTCCTCTATTTCACGAATTAGCGATATCGCTAATAGGGAATGTCCTCCCAACTCGAAAAAATTATCTGTGGTACTGATGGGTGAAGTATGCAATACTTTTTCCCAAATCTTGATGAGTTGAATTTCCAAATCATCCTGGGGACGGGCCAATTCTCTTGGCTTTTCTTGCTGTACTTTATTTGTCGTCTCGGAGGGAGCGGGAGGATTGGGTGTGGCGGATTCGACTGGTTTTGCTTCGCGAGATTGTTCGGGTACGGGTAGAGCTTTACGATCGACCTTACCATTAGGTGTTAGGGGTAGAGCTTCCAAGAAAACAAAGATAGACGGCACCATATATTCTGGTACGTAGTCTTTGAGCAGACTTCGCAGTTCTTGGATGGTGGGGTTCTGATTGTTGAGGGCGACAATATAACCCACTAGACGCTTGTCGCCTGGAACATCTTCCCTGACGATGACCACTGCCTGCTGCACCTTGGGATGTTTGACCAAAACAGACTCGATTTCACCGAGTTCGATCCGAAAACCGCGAATTTTGACTTGAAAATCTAGGCGACCCAAACACTCAATATTTCCATCTGGCAAATAACGCGCTAAGTCCCCCGTCTTGTAGATTCGTTCGCTTTCCCGAAATGGATTAGGAATAAATCTCTCTGTGGTTAAATCGTCACGCTGCAAATAGCCCCGGGCTAATCCTGAACCACCAATATGTAATTCCCCAGCCACCCCAATGGGAACGGGTTGCAGGAGAGGATCTAAGATGTAGATATCGGTGTTGGCGATCGGCTTACCAATTAAAATTCGCTGTTCGGCATCTTTGACTTGATAAACCGTTGACCAAACTGTTGTTTCTGTCGGCCCGTACATATTCCAAAGTTCTGTACCTTTGGTTAACAATTGGGCAGCCAATTCTTTGGGCATGGCTTCCCCACCGGAGAGCATTTTCATCCGGGACTGACCTTCCCAACCCGGTTCCAGCAATAATAATCGCCAAGTCGCTGGGGTAGCTTGCAGGATCGTAATCCCCAATTGGACGATCGTCCTTAATAACTTTCTGCCATCCATGGCAGCTTCCCGACTCAGGATGACAACCTGCGCTCCCACAGTCAGGGGTAAGTACAGTTCTAAGACTGCAATATCAAACGAGAGAGTGGTGACAGACAGCAAAATATCCGCCTCACAGATTCCCGGTTGCTCGCGCATCGAACGTAAAAAATTGACTGCGCCGCGGTGAAGAACTTGTACGCCTTTGGGCTTACCCGTAGAACCAGACGTGTAAATGACGTAGGCCATATTTTCTGGCGTAACACTTGCGATCGGTGTTTCCTGACTCTCTTGGGCAATGAGAGACCAATCCGCATCCAAACAGATGACCAATGCTTCTTTGGCTGCTTTGGTAGGCAGGTTCTTGACAAGCTGCTGTTGTGTTAACAATAGTTTGGCTTCGGAATTCTCGATCATGTATTCCACGCGATCGTCCGGGTAGTTCGGGTCTATGGGAACATAGGCTCCGCCCGCCTTCAGCACACCTAATAATCCCACCAGCATTTCCAGAGAACGATCGACACAAATGCCAACTAAATCATCTGGTTTTACCCCTTTTTTTTGTAAATAGTGGGCTAGTTGATTGGAGCGTTGATGCAGTTCTTGGTAAGTTAATGTTTGACCTTCAAAGGAAACCGCAATTTTCTCTGGAGTTGCTTCTGCTTGTTGAGTCACTAAGTGGTGGAGGCATCGATCTTGTGACTCATCTGTTTGAGTCTGATTCCATTCCACAAGCAACAAATTTTTCTCTTTGTCTGGCAACAACGGCAATGCAGAAATCGGTTGTTCTGCATGAGCCACAATCCCAGCCAACAAAATCTGGAAATGCTCGTTCATTCGTTCAATGGTTTCTGCATCAAACAAATCCCTGCTGTAAGACCAACTCCCCTCCAATCCTTCGCTGGTTGGTTTTAAGTACAAAGTTAAGTCAAACTTCCCTTCGTTATTTTCAATCACCCAAGGACTTGCTGTTAATTTTGACAGATCGATCGTTTGGAAGGGAATATTTTCCTCAAAGACAAAGGTCACTTGAAACAGAGGAGAATAGCTCAAATCGATCTCGGGACAAAATTGATCGACCAACAAACAATAGGGTACATCTTGATAGGCTTGCGCTAACAAAACGACTTTCCGCACTCGTCCCAGAAACTCTAGGAACGTGGGATTGCCGGACATATCTGTACGAAGGGGGACAGCATTCACAAAATTTTCTGAATTCACACGGCTCACAAAAGGGGAGCCAACAATCACGTCTTCTGTACCTGTATAGCGATACAGCAAAATATTAAAGGCGGCTAACAGGGTTGTTGAGAGAGTGACCCCTTCCTGCTCGGCCAATATACCTAAGGCAGTCGCGATTTCCCCAGAAATGCCAAAAGACAGAGAAGCTTCCCGAAAGGATTGCTCTGGGGGGCGCGGTCGGTCAGTGGGTAGGGGTAATAAAGGAGGGGCTCCAGCAAGTTGTTTTTTCCAATAGGCTAAGGAGTCTTGAAGGGGGAGCTTTCGTACCTCTGACATCAGAGTTGCATAGGATGTTTCGTAGATTGCCCGATCGATAGATTGGAATTTGGGATCGTAATACAAGATTAATCTCAGGATCCCCAAGGCTGCAACCCATTCTTTAGCTCGTATATATTTCTGGATTTCGTAAGGCAATCGATCGCCAAAAAGCTTAGTCCAGTGTTTTTTTCCTTCTTCATAGGCAACTAGATATTCTTCTTTTTTAGTTTGTTCAACGTAACTCCATTGCTGAGAATGATCTCGAATTGCATGGATCAGAAAGTAGGTCGATTTACTGGATATATTATTGCCAGTGTAGCGATATTGAGAAACGACTTCACCGTGGAAATAGACAGGAAAATTACGGGCAATTCGCAAACATAAATTGTAATCTTCGATCGCTAATACACTTGGATCAAATGCACCGATAGACTCAATGGCGACAGTATCGAGGGCAGCACGGCGAAACATAATACAACCGCATTGAATCCTATGCCGGATAGCTAAAATAGTTTCATAATTAGCAACTTCAGGCTGATTCTCATATTTCTCTTCTACTTTGTAGGAGCCATCAGGTTGAATGGAATAGAAGAAATAACGACCAAAGACAAAGCCCACCTCTGGCAGGGCGTTGAGATGCTTGACTCCAATCTCGATCGCTTCAGGTAACAGGCAATCATCACTATCCAGGAAAAGAATATACTCTCCCGTACTAACCCGCAGACCAGTATTGCGTGCAGCCGCCACACCTTGGTTATTTTGATAGACGTATGTTACTTTCGGGTAGCGATCGCAGACTTCTTTCGTATCATCAGTAGAGCCATCGTCTACTACGATCACCTCAAACGGAGGGTAGCTTTGTTCCAGAATGCTCTCAATTGCTTCCGGTAAAAATTGGGCGCAATTATAAGATGGAATCACTACCGATACATTTTTTGTCATTTTCTAGACTCCCAAAGTTATGTTAAAAGTTTCTGCACCCAATATTTAAAATATATCTCTCCAGACATCTATCTGTCCACACATTTATCTGTCCCCACATCTATCTGTTACAACAAAATTGCTATAGCAAGGGGAAAAGTGCCGATTTTGCGAGGTCGGGAGGTCTTTACTATCCCTTCCCTCCCACACATGGCTCGATCTCCACAGGTTAAGATACCGTGCAAGGCAGTGGAAATACCTAAAATACCACACCTATTTTTACATCCATTTAAGTAGGTAGGTAGGCGAGATTAAATAAACTTTATTATGTAACAATATGTAAACAAGGCTAACGAGTGCTGCTAGATGTGTATTTGAATACTTTACAATCGTTTACATATTTGCATTTTACAGCGCCGACCTACTTAGTGGTCTACAATTAATGTTTTTCGCATTCTTAATCCTTGTATAGAAATGGTTACATCGAATTACATCATTACTTTTGCAGGACTAAGCGAACCTATTAAGTTATAGCGGTTCTCACAAAGATTCGCGGACGTTGTTGGGAAGAAGGCGCTCTTGATTTAAGCGTTTATGTAAGCTGTCAGCCATACCTCATCTTTTTGAGAAAGGCTATATACCATTTGTTAAAAATGATGCGACTGTATTTGCAGAGTGTGTCGCTCTCTTTCAATGCCAGGCATTGAATCGACTTTTCGACTGGCGATGCACCTTAGATATCGGGGAAAATCAACAAATCCAACAATTGTTATGTCGCACGATTTCTGAAAGATGGTATTAGGATAATCGGTAATCGATAGTTGGTAATCAGTAGTCGGAAATCAGAAAAAAGCTTTCAGGTTAAAAGCTTAAAAGCCCCTCACCAATTACCAATTACCAATTACCCATTACCGGTATTAGTAGCGAGAACTTCAGTCCTCGGAAACAAAAACTAAAGTCCCCACTACAAACCGATAAAAGTTCGTAGTGAGGACTTCAGTTCTAAAACTCAGATGTTACTAAGCCGCAGCCAAATTTGCTGCTGCGAAATCCCAGTTAGCCAAATTGTCTAGGAAATTAGCAATGTAATCGGGACGGCGATTTTGGAAATCCAAATAATAAGCGTGTTCCCACACATCCAAAGTCAGCAAAGGAGTTTGGCCGTGTGCTAGCGGGGTGTCAGCGTTAGCAGTTTTGGTAACTTTCAAAGTACCGTTGTCCACAACCAGCCAAGCCCAGCCGCTGCCGAACTGAGTTGTCGCAGCAGCCTTAAATTCTTCTTTGAATTTGTCGAAGCTGCCAAAGTCGGCATTGATTTTATCAGCTAAAGCTCCTGTCGGAGTGCCGCCGCCGCCCGCTTTGAGGGAATTCCAAAAGAAATTGTGGTTCCAAACTTGACCTGCATTGTTGAAGATGCCGGCTTTGGATGGATCTTTGGCAGATTCCATTACAATTTCTTCTAGGGATTTGCTGGCTAGTTCGGTGCCTTCAATCAGTTTGTTGAGATTGGTCACGTAAGCAGCATGGTGCTTGTCGTGGTGGAACGAAAACGTGTTGGCCGACATATGACCTGACTCTAGGGCGTCAGCGGCGAAGGGTAATGGTGCGAGTGTAAATGCCATTGTGTTCAATCCTCTCTTGGTGGCTTTTTTGGGTTGACTTTCCGGCTTTTGTATGATTTGAGCCCTTAGTCGCTAGCTCGAGTTGATCGAGCTGTTGTAAATAATTATTGACAATTTTCATATTTTATCTCAGTTGCAGCATTTTAGGATTTTGAGCTCTACTTTTCACGAAATCTACTAATATCAGGTTTCACATAGCACAAACCTTGGCAAAAAGTCAACCCGCCTGCGTGATAAATAAAAGTTGCTAGGAAATTGTCACTAGACAGAATTTTGATGATGGTTATAAATAAATTAAACCTGTTTTTGGGCAAATATAAGCTGAATTTAACTTAAGCTGTAAGCAAGTCCAACAGATTCCCGGAGCAGTCAATGGAAAACCGTTCAAATAACCAGACTAATTCCCCTCCTAAATGGTTGAATTTGAAACTAATAGTCAGCGGTCTGGAAACAGTTCAAGACTTAATTGTAATTTCTTTGTGTATTGGTTTGTTCTGTTTCATGGTACTCGAACTGCGAGAAATGTTTTTTTCGCTGCTGCCTCCTTTGAATTTTCAGGAAGTGACGGCCGACATTCTATTTTTATTGGTTTTGGTGGAATTGTTTCGGCTACTCATTATTTACTTGCAAGAGCAGCGCGTTTCGATTGGCGTGGCGGTTGAAGTTTGTATTGTATCTGTTCTGCGAGAAGTTATAGTTCGGGGAGTTCTGGAAACTCCCTGGGTTCAAATATTGTCAACAGGCGCATTCTTGCTAGTTTTGGGAGTGTTGTTAGTAGTCCGAGTTTGGTTGCCGCCAACTTTTGAGGGAATTGACCCGGAACGCCGTTTTGCTAGCCGAAAAAGAAATCTTTCAGAGCCGGAATCTTCTTCAGAGCCTGTTGCTGTAAATAGCAAGTTCAATTCTCATTGAGTATGGCGAGACAGGCGATTTTAGATTTGCTCTACAGCTTGTCTGGTTACCATTTATCGTCTCTTGTAAAATAACCATGATAACTTTCGTTGTGAGGATTAAAGTCATCTGAAAATAGAGGGGAAGGACTAAAGTCCTCACTACGAACCTATTTGATTGCGGTTCGCCGTCAGCACTTTATATCAATTCCGGTTGCATCTGAATTAATATTACCCGAAATCAGGACACGGCAGTGCCGTGTCCCTACGATTAATCACGGTAGGGAAACGGCACTGCCGTGTCCTCGCTTGTCATTCCGGCGCAGCCGGAATTGATATTAGTTCTCTGAAAATAGAGGGGAAGGACTAAAGTCCTCACTATGAAACTATTTGATTGCGGTTCGCCGTCAGCACGTTAGTTCTCTGAAAATAGAGGGGAAGGACTAAAGTCCTCACTACGAACCTATCTGATTGGGGTTCGCAGTCAGCACTTTAGTTCTCTGAAAACAGAGGGGAAGGACTAAAGTCCTCACTACGAACCTATTTGATTGCGGTGATTCGAGGTGACACAATATTAGCTGTTAGTCTGCAATTCGCCTAAACGAGCTAACACTTCTTTGGAGTGAATGGCGGGATTAACTTTAACAAATGTTTCCCGCAAAATTCCTTCAGGGTCAATAATAAAACTGTGCCGGGAAGAGATAAAACTCATCCAAGAACCGTAAGCTTTACTTATTTTGCCGTCGGTATCTGCTAATAGCGGAAATTTCAAACCTTCAGAATCACAAAATTCTGCGTGGGAGTTGATATCATCAGCGCTGATGCCGATGATTTGAGTGTTTTTTGCTAAGTATTTCGGCAAGTCTTGCTGGAATCGACGCGCTTCGATCGTACAACCGGATGTAAAATCTTTGGGATAGAAGTAGACTACGAGCCATTTACCGCGATAATCGGACAGCGAGATTTGCCCGTCGCCGCTGTTTGTCGGTAGACTAAAGTCTGGTGCGGCTTGATTCACCGCCGGCAGCTTGCCACCGAGGGCTAAGGCTGGAGGGGCAAAGTTGAAACTCAGAAGGGCTAGACAAATTGCCAATAAAGTGCTAAAGAACTTGCGGCGCGAAATCATAAATTAACAAGTAGAACTGTACTTAACACAAGTTTACAGTTTTCTGATTAAATGGGTAGGGGCAATTCGCGAATTGCTTCTAATAGTGACATACTCCTACACTGACGCTCGTACAGTACAGTGTAGGCTTCTCAGCGACTCCAGCTATTGCTTCGGACGTTAACTGAGCTTTAAGAACGGAATGCCCTACCGCTCTGTTTTTGATATTTATTGCTGCATTATGGTCGCGGTCAAGACTACATCCACAATGGGGGCAGTCGTGCCATCTCTCATGTAGCTTCTTAGGAACTTTAACGCCACAAGTAGAACAATCTTGACTTGTACCAGACGCTTTAACAGGGATAACCAACAAACCAGCATTTTCGGCTTTGTTTGTCAGTATCGACAGAAAGCTTGACCATCCGGCATCAAGAACAGATTTTGCCAACCATGTACGCGCAAGTCCTTTGACATTCAAATCTTCAACCGCGACAACATCATATTTTTTTAACAAGTTGTTAGCAGTTTTGAAATGAAAATCTTTACGTTTGTCGGCAACTTTTTTATGCTGCTTGCCCAACTGTTTTACCGCTTTTAATCTTCGATTGCTTCCTTTTTTACGACGGGAAACACGCTTCTGAATAACTTTTAAACGTTTTTGAGATTTGCGATAATGTTGAGGTATAGCAACAGTTTTACCCTCAGAAGTTGTCAAAAACTCCTTTAAGCCAACATCGATACCAGTTATTAAATCTGGATTGAAATCTGGTTTAATTGTTGGCACTGTCGCATCTTCCAGGCTGAGGGTTAAATAGTAACCGTCAGCTTTTTTAGTGACAGAAGCAGTTTTGATTTTGAAACCATTCGGAATGGAACGATGCAAAACAACCTTAACTTTTCCAAACATCGGAAGATTGATTAAATTGTTTTGCAAGCATCCATCCTTCATTTGAGGATAGGTAAAGGTTCTGTAGTGGTTGCGAGACTTAAATCTTGGTCTGCCACTACGTTTTCCGTTACTGTCACCCTTCAAGAATCTATCAAAAGTTACCTTGACTCTCTTGACAATATCCTGAAGAACCTGCGAGTAAATTTCGCCATACCAAGGATGAGTTTTCTTGAGGTTAGGTAGTGTTTTCTTTTGACTGTAGTAATCGGGATTGTCCCGTAATTCTGGAAGGTGACAAACAAGAGGACAAGCATTGATAGGACAACGATTTTGCTCGTACCAGTTAAATCTATCTGCCAACAAATAGTTATATTGAGCGCAAAGCATAGACAACCACCTGTCTAATTCTATTGCTTGTTGTTTGCCTGGGCGTAATTTGTACTGGTATGCCGTCCTCATTTGCTTTTACCTCCTGTTAGCACTATGGTAGCATAATTGTGTAACCATTGTGTAGCCACATGAAAAATAAACAATTAAGATTAAGGATGTCTGAGCGACGTTTCCATAAGTTACGGCTATATGCTGTTCAATCCGATAAGACAATGACTCAAGTCATTGAAGAGCTGATTGACTCATTGCCAACATCAAAGATTGGCAATGAGTCACCGACCGACATCGCTAATTGAACTGCGTTCAATATTGCTCGTCGGTCAATTCCTCATTGCCTCGCATTCATCCCACACTAACCTGAGTACAGGTATGGTGTGGGGATTCTGCTGTGCTTGCTAAATCTGAGTTACCCACCCCTTTGATGATTCGGTGTTTAAAACCGCTTTTATACAGAGGATGCCCGCTTCTGCTGGCTAGGAAATAAAGGGAACATTTAGCCAGGATTTGGTATCAAACCGAAATATCACTTACTCAAATAGCAATTTACTTATGAGCGCTGCACTCCCGTTAACAGGCAAAGTTACAGTAGTCCAGGTAATTAATGGTCAACCGGTGACGATCGAAGTAGACGGCACTAATGCGCCGATTACTGGGGGAAATTTTGTTGATTTAGTTGAACGTGGCACCTACGATGGGGTGATGTTTCACCGAGTTGTGCGCCAGCCGGATCCTTTTGTGGTGCAAGGGGGCGATCCGCGCAGCAAGGATACTAGCATTCCGGCGGGTCAATTGGGAACGGGTAATTTTATCGATCCGGATACTAATCAGGCGCGTTTTATTCCTTTGGAAATCAAGCCGCAAGGGGCGGCACAGCCAGTTTACAACCAAGTTGTCACGCAAAAGCCACAGTTGCCTCACACGAAAGGGGCGGTGGCAATGGCTCGTTCTAATAGTGGTTTAAATACGGCTTCTTCGCAGTTCTATTTTACTTTGGATGCTTTGCCGTTTTTGGATGGCAATTATGCTGTTTTTGGCAATGTAATTCAAGGTTTTGAGACGGTTAATGCGGTGCAGCAGGGCGATCGCATTTCGAGTGCTAAAGTTGTTGCAGGGATTGTCCCCAGTCGGGTTTCGAGTATTATTACCAATCCTTCTGTGTTGAATAGTTTTGTCAATAATACCAATTTTGTAAATCTGCCTTTGCGATCGCTCAACTTGCCTAATACGCCGAACAACTATCAAGTCACTGCCCAAGACTCTCAGCAAAACCCCAGCGGCGTGCGCGGAGGTAGCGCCAACGATCGCATTATCGGTTCATCGATTGATGATGCCATCAACGGCGGCAAAGGCAACGACACTATCACCGGGGAAGCAGGCGACGACTTTCTCAGAGGTGGCAAAGGTAGCGACTTAATTAGCGGTGGTGTTGGCAACGATATTATCAACGGAAATTTCGGCGACGATACTCTTAATGGCGATGCTGGTAACGACTTTTTACGGGGTGGGCAAGGGAATGATGTCTTAAATGGTGGCGATGGCAATGATATTTTGATTGGGGATACAGGCAACGATACTCTCACCGGAGGTAGTGGTGCAGATACTTTTGTTTTGGTCGGAGTCGATCCTGCGAGTCTGCCTTTTATTCTGCTACTCCCAACGAATCATACAATACTTGATTTTAAACCAGGTGAAGGCGATCGCATTGCTTTGACAGGAAAGTTATCGGATACCACATTCACTCAATCTGGCAGCGATACTTTAATTAACTTAGCTGGGTCTCCTGCTATTGTAAAAAATGCTACTGTCGATTCCGTCAGAAATGCAGTTTTTGCAATTCCTTTGTCTCCGATTGTTCCTCGTCCTAATGACCTACCCACTGGCGATGCAGCCTTAAGAATTGGGTAGTTTTAAGTGAATTGGGTTGAGTTCAACTCGACCCAATTTCTAATACTTTTCGGCTCAATATCCATATCTTTTATTAGATGCCAGCCCCTGGTTATACAATCTATTTTTTATGGCTTATGCCAAATTTAATTAATAACATAACTTTCTAAGTTTAGAGACAGCATCTTGATAGCAATCCATTCTCGATTGCTGCTTAAATAGCCCTGCTGCTTTCTGAAAATCCTCAAATGCTCCCTGCACCTCTCTCAATTTATATCTAGTCACTCCTCGGTTGAAGTAAGCTTTAGCAAAATTGCGATCGAGGCGAATTGCTGATTCAAAATCAGCTAGTGCTGCGAGGGAATTTTCCATTTGCAGGTGGATAGTGCCTCGGTTAAAGTAAGCTTGAGCCAAATTGGGGTTGAGCATCAGTGCTGAGTTGTAATCTGCGATCGCCCCAGCACGATCTTTTAAGCCAGCTAGCATAAACGCCCGATTGTTGTAATACTTGGCTCGATAGGGATTGAGTTCGATGGCGGTAGTTAAATCGGCGATCGCAGACTGTTTGTCGCCTAATCTGTAGCGGGCAACACCGCGATCGTTGTAAGCTGGTGCGAATTGCGGATTAATGTTTATTGTGGCGGTGAAATTTTTAATCGCAGCGTGCAAGTCCTTTTGTTCGAGACTTTTTAAACCTGCACTGTAAACCTTCTTGGTGCTAACGTCTAAATTTGCCTCTTGTCGCGCTTGGGCTTGCTCGCCCGAAAATACTTTACCTGAAGTATTGGCGAATCCCAAAAATTCGATCGAATTGAAAATAGTTGTGACAGCTAATTGACTCGGGAGAAAGGGGATAGTACGCATGGGAGGGCGGGTGTTTAACTGTATGCTCTAATTTTCTTGCATCTTTCAGCTACTGACAGTGATATCCGTACTCTCGGGGAGGTGATAAGTTTGAGGAGATTTGGTGATGCTCGGGGATTGATTTGTGTGATGACAGTTGGGTTTAGTTCGTGACGCCAGTCACAACCAAGGATAATTGCGTCTATAAACCGCTAAATTTCGTAGTTTTAAGCGAACTGAACAATTTATTTTTGCTAGCCAGATTCACCAGAGAAAGAGGGAGAGAGGAAGAGGTTGAGAATATTTGACGCTGGAGGAGAATAGTTTATTAAAATATACAATTTAAATGGGCAACAGCTTCTTGCATTGTCGCAATATATGCTATCAGTAAATTCCGATCGCACTTGCGAGCATCTGATACAGGGTTTAGGGAAAAAAAATCTCTAGCACCGACGCATCTGTGAAGCAACCCATTTTCTAGGTAAGAGGATTCACCCGCGACTCGCCGAGTTAAGTTGGGGGCTGGGCTAAGGGCGATCGACATTTCACTGATATTTTTGAGTAATATTGCCGATGAAAGTTGCTTATTCTTTGATATGCTCTGATTACACATCAAGAATCTATTGCAATTAGTGTCAATGAAAATAGTTCTGACGTTAAAAACTTTCTTCGCGACAGTATTCGCGATCGCCCTATTTAGTCTCTACTTAACTCCTCCTGTGATTGCCGCGAATGCCGAGGATCTGAGTCAGCTATTAAAAGATAATTGGTGCGTCAGCTTTCTGTGGAAGCAATGCGATTTGAGCGCTGCCGATTTGCGAGGAGCTAATCTCCAAGAAGCCAACTTGAGCGGTGCCAACCTGAGCGGCGCCAACTTGTCCGGTGCTAATTTAAAAAATGCTGACCTTTCTGACGCAGATCTCACCAGCGCCAATTTAGCAAATGCTGATATTTTGGGCACGGATCTCAGTCGAGCCAATTTGACCGAAGCTAATTTCAACCGCACAAAATTGTGGGATGCTAATCTGACTTTGGCAAATCTGAGTCGCGCCAATTTACAAGATGCTAATTTGTTGGATTCTAGACTTTGGGGAAGCAATCTCACCCAAGCTAATTTAACTGATGCGACCCTGCACGGTGCTGATTTGCAATATGCTAATCTGGCAGACACTAATTTGACAAATGCTGATTTGCACAGCTTCTTTTTCCGAGGTTCCAAACAAGTCACAAATCTGAGCAATGCTAATCTAGAAGGCGCTAATTTAACGGGAGCAAATCTCAGAGGTGCGGTGCTGAATGGAGCGATAATGCCCGACGGCTCTATTAATAATGAAGAAATTGGCTTTAATTTAAAGTAAAGTCTGAATACAGTTGACAGTTGACAGTTGACAGTTGGCAGTTGACAGTTGACAGTTGACAGTTGACAGTTGACAGTTGGCAGTTGGCAGTTGGCAGTTGGCAGTTGTGAGTTCTCAGCAGTCAGTAATTAATAGACATTTAACTAATGACTAATGACTAATGACTAATGACTACTGACTTAATTCGATCGCCAAACTGCATCCCACGGCCCGCCGCCAACTTCCAAACCGGCCAAAGAACTTTGAGCCTCTAAGATAATTTTAGAGCGCTGCTTGCCATTTTTCTCAACATTTCCCCCCAACAATTCTCGCAGTTGCAAGCGCAATTCGCCGTGCGTCGTATCGCGGCAGCAAAAAGCCAGACCCTTGGCTGTAGGAGTTCGCACATAGGTGCCAGAACTTTTTGTACTGCCACTTAACTCAACTTCAAACTGGCTGTTTCTCGCCTGCATTTTCCAGCTTCCCCAAGGTTCAATATTCCAAGTTACTTGGGAATTCCAAGGCACAAATTCGTAGAATTTGCCTCGGTAATGGATGCCAATCATTGCTACCGATTCCATCCACCACAGCACGCCCCGCTTGCCACCCCCAGCAGTTAATGCTAAATCGCTTTCGCCTTGAAAACAATTGCAATTTATCCAAAACCATTTTTGCGGAAAAGCACCGCCCCAGTTTTTTTCGGTGTAAGCGGGAGCGTCTTTAAATTCATAGCGTTCGCCGTTCCAATCGATCCAACCCGTGGCTAAACCGTGAGCCATTAAAATTTGCCATCCAGGCTCAAACACTGGCAAAAAAGATAGCATTCCCGCCGTGGATTTTTGGAGTTCGTCGGAGTTTCCCCAGCCGTAAACAGGTTTGATTTCGTATTGCCAAAAACAGTGATTTCCAGTTCCTGGATCGTGCAGATAACCTTGATTCAAAGTAGCAGTAGCTTGATAGCCTTCTTCGATACGGCTGTCGAATACTTGTGGTTCTAAATATTCTGGTTTAATTTGTAAATCTGTTTTGCCCCAATGTCCTAAACCCAATGTGTCTCGGTGCGCCCAAAACTTATTTACATCGGGGAAGGTGCGGCACAAATAGCTATCTTTGGGGCCGAGAATTTGGGCGGCACCGCCGCTGTAAGGTTGACCGCCTCTGGGGTCTTCTATGGAATACATGAATGCAAAGGATTGTCCGTGAATTGGTAATGTTATTCGGTAGTACCAGCCTTCAAAAAAGCGCCGGGAACTGCCGTCCCAGTGGTAGCCGCTGTGGGGAGTTTCAATAGTTTTGAGTTTTGAGGCTGTATTTGACATAATATTACTAATAGCAAAACAAGAGTCATTGGTCATTGGTCATTGGTCATTGGTCATTGGTCATTGGGCATAGGGCATAGGGCATAGGGCATTAGTCATTAGACCTCTTGCAAAATAATTTTCTGATATAATGGAAAGTTTTGCTTTAGTTGATTAGATATCTCCCAAAAAGCCTGTGAATAACAGGCAGGATGCCTGTTCCACAATTATGGGAGATGTTTAATTCAAAGCCTCTGATTATAACATATATCTTTTTTGCAAGAGGTCTATTAGTCATTGGTCATTAACTAAAAGGAAGAAGCAGGCTTAGTACATTACCGATTACCGATTACTGATTGCCAACTACCGATCGCCAATTACCCATATAATAGGATATTCATTATGTCTTTAGCACTTTGGCGATCGCCCTTAGCGCGATCGCTCCACCGCAACCGCAGTCTTGCCTATGCCCGCTACTTGCAACTAGCAACGGTTCGTCCTGACGGGCGTCCTGCTAACCGCACTGTGGTGTTTCGAGGCTTTTTGGAAAACACCAACCAGTTAAAGTTTATTACAGATATTCGCAGTCAAAAGGCAGAGGAAATTAATCTCTATCCTTGGGGGGAGATTTGCTGGTATTTCCCTAAAACTCGGGAACAATTTCGGATTGCTGGACAACTGATTTTGGCAGGGGCAGATTGTCCAGATGTAGAGTTGTACGCAGCCCGCCGCACAGCTTGGCAGGAGCTTTCTGAGGGGGCGCGGGTGCAGTTTGGTTGGCCCGATCCTGGGAAAGACAAGGCTGAGGCTACTGCTTTTGATTGTGCTTCCCCAGATGCGATCGAGCCGCTGCCTAGTTTTTGCTTGCTGCTGTTGGAACCGGAAACGGTGGATTTTTTGGAGTTGCGGGGGGAACCCCAGAACCGATCGCTTTACGGGCGCGACGGGGATGGCAATTGGTTTGTGCGATCGGTCAATCCCTGAAAAAGAAGTCATTAGTTATTGGTTATTGGTTATTAGTTATTGGTTATTGGTTATTGGTTATTGGTTATTGGTTATTGGTTATTGGTTATTGGTTATTGGTTATTGGTTATTGGTTATTGGT
>NZ_JAEQCX010000093.1:0-45528 GCF_020738035.1 Microcoleus sp. PH2017_28_MFU_U_A | reverse complement strand
GTTATCCAAAAGTGAATAATGCTGAATATTCTGCTAGTTTAACACATTATTCAGATAATTGCAGCAAAATTCAGTAAATCAATCAACAGGAGAATGCTCCCCTACGAACCGGCTTGATTTTGCCACTTTTTGCCGAAATCTGTTAGCGTTTCCTTGGGAATTTGCTGCTGCAACCATTCCAAAGCCCGATTTTGGTGCGGGTGGAGGCCGGCGCGATCGTACACTTTGCAAACATCGACCAAATTAATCGGCCTGTTACCGACTCTTGCTATCAATTGAGTGCGCCACTCTTCAGCAAATTTCTGCATGGTTGGCGCGGGAATCCTGCCCTGCAACCACTCCAAAGCTCTTTCTTGGTGAGGACTTTGACCGCTGAGGTCGTAAGTATTGCAAACATTCACTAAACTCAAAAACCCGATCGGCCCTGCGGCTCTAGTTTGAGGTGGATTTACTCTGGCTGCGGGAGTAGGTGCAGGCCTTGTCGCAGGTGCAGTCTGGGTTGCTACGTTTTGCTGCGGCAGACTGCTAGCAGTCTTGCGTTGGGTACCCACACCGCAAACTAAATTATTTCTGCCGTAAGTCGGATCGGAAGGGCGAACATTGATTGGTGTGGTGGCTTCGCAGACAATGGAGATAGTCACCGGATTCTTTAAACTGGCGTTTTCTTCCAAGAAAATTGCTCCGACATAAGCTTTCATATCCGCAGATTTCGGTATTGCATAGTGAAAAGCGCCTCTGGTAGTGGTGCGAATTGCAAAGTTGTAATCCTGTGGCAATAAAATACTAAAGGTTTTGGCGATCGACCCCACAGAATTGAGAAAATCGTGGTTGCGAACCACATAGGTTTGCTGGCCGCGCACCATCGCACTAATTGCCGACTCCGCAGGTGATAGCGCTTCCCTCGCTGCGATGCGTTCCGGTGCTGGCACTAAAGCCTGCGACTGTTGTACTTCCGGCGGCTGGGCTGCGGGTGCGGGTGCGGGTGCGGGTGCTGGTGCGGGTGCTGGTGCTGGTGCGGGTGCTGGTGCTGGCGTTATCGGCGGTGGCGGTGCTATTTGCACGGGTGGATTCTGGGCTGAGGTCGATCGCACGTCGCCCCTTATTTGGTTCCGTCTCGCCAGAAATATCTCAAAAGGAACGCCGTAATTCTCTACAGCCTGTTGAAGCCGCACGTCAGCTTTACCGTGAGTTGCTACCACACGGCCGTTGCTGTCGAGAACCGGGCCGCCGCTCATACCGGGGAGAGATGCGCCGTCGTAGGATAGTTCGTAACCTTCACGAGAGCCGGGGGCTCTACCGTTGACGTTGACAGGGTAAAAGCGGTAGCCGCGTTTGGTATCAAATTGTCCGGGACTGGGATAGCCTGCTACATAAACTGTTGACCCAGGCTGCAAATTTGCAGAGGTCGCAGTTTGAGCGACTCCGTAGTTATTTTTGCTTTGGAACTGCAACACTGCTAAATCTGTTCCCGGCACGTTTATCGCTTCGTAGATTTTGTAACGCATACCGTCGCCAGTTTGAATAAAGCATTCACCAGTAGTTGCTACGACGTGATTGGCTGTGAGGACAGTATAATTTTCACCTTGACGCTCAATTATCGATCCCGATCCCTGACAGTCGCCAGCGATCATTACTGTAAATTTTTTAGCAATTTCCCCGATTTCGGTTCGTTCTAGTGCTGGTGCTGGCAGAATTTGCACTGAGACGACGATCGCCACCGCCCCTACCAATGTTGTTGAAATTCTGCTATAAAATTTTGTCATCAGAAAAATGGGTTTGAAACCCCGTCCTAGAAGGACGGCTTTACAATGTTTGCAATGCGCCACGAGTTGTAAGCCAAAAACTTACAATCTGGGGGTAATGCGTTTTGAGTTAGACGCTTGCCAGTTTTTAACTCGTGCAAGCTAATTGTTTTTCGGTCTGGTTCTTTCTTTGTAGGAGATTCTTGCCATCCGCCAACATAACAGAACCCATATTTAGGATGTTTAACGATCGAACCACGCTTAAACCCCGCACTTAAAGTGCCACCGTACCGAGAGCGGATATGACCTGTAGAATGCTGCAAACGATGGAGTTGCCTGCGATGAAACTCAAGAGAGATTACTTCTATTAGCTTGGTATTATCAGGTTGAATGTGTCCCCCTGTATACCAATTAGCTAATACCCAAGAATCAATGCAGTGAGCCTCAAACTTCTTCGATAGCTTCTGTTTGGATTTTTTTAGTCCTAAACTTTGACGTAGCTCATAAGTATCGTTTCCCGATCTAATCTCAAGATGGGCAATCTTTCTAATCTCACAGTAAAACCACTTTTTGCCCACTTCTAAAGGACTAAACGATACATTCCACACGGGCGATCCGTTTTTCCTCTTTTGTGCCTTGATGTCCTCTACAACAAATGTCGATATCGGAAACATCAATGTCAACCAGTTAGCTATCCTTAACTTCCACTGCCATCTTGATGCCGTGGATGGGGGGATACGATTTTTGTTAACCAGCCTGTTAGCTCTATTTTGGCGGCACGGCGTGTTCCGAAACCGACGAGATCGTCGCATATTGCGCCTGACCTCTACACGGTCTTTTACCCAATCAATTGCATGAGTTTGGATATTTAAGTAAGTATGCGATTTGGATTTAACGGTAAATCCTTCGCGCTTGCTGCCTGGATCGATGCCAACCGCTATGGGTTGATAGTTGTGATTTGAAGGTTCTGCATTTAGTCGGATGCAAAATACTCCTTTTTTCCAGAATGGTGTTGCCTTGCCTGATTTGATCCAACGCTTAGCACGGGCGTTGGTAGTCGGCATTAACGGTCTATTTTCACTGTTGACAACGGGTACAAACATTTACGGTAAGTCCTATTTCTAGGTGTATATTTCCCTTCGCCACTGACTGCCAGAGCGGTTAAAAACTAGAGAGGCATTCTTAACGTCTTGCAGGATACCACTCCCAGGCAGTTCAGTCTGTCTTTTAAGGACGTAGGCTAGACACTGTTTTAGTCTTGAATCAAGAAGGTGGTGAGTCTTCCTCTTTCAAGCCCCACGCCTTGATAGCTGGGGTTAGTGACTGTCCAATTATTTAGTTTAGTTTAAGGAATAGTAGGGCGGGTTTGTATATATTGTCGATCGCTCAAATCGCCACCAAGCCAAAGCACGAAATATCGCACACTCAATCGCGCCTATTTTTTCACAGAATTGGTTGTCATTTCCAGCCCTGAAGGTGCTAGCTGCTTAAAAGTGTCGATCGGAATTCCCCAACTGTACTTACTCATCTGCTCTCGCAGCGCTGCATTCGGTTCAGTGCCATCTTTATACTGGTATGGGTCTCCCCACAGCGGGTAAGCGTGGACGCCGTTAACCCCCACCACCTCGCCGCGAACATTCAGCAGCGGCCCGCCGCTCATCCCTTTTTCAATCTCATTGGTGTAACCAATTTGATAGCCACCTTCCAAAGCTTTATCTAACACTCGCCAAACTTTGCCAGTTTTGAAGACAAATCCTCGGTCTTTTTGACCTTCTTCTGTCAAAGGAAACCCACCTGCAAATACTGCATCCTCAACTTTTGGTACGGCACCCGGCTTAGCAGTGGTATATTCAACGCTGCTAGTAAAGCGCAACAACGCCAAATCATTGCCTTTAAAATTAGCGTCTTTGACGAAGATTGCAGGGTAAATTTTATTATCTGGGGTTTGGATTTGGTAGGGAGCCTTGCCGGCTTTGAGGACGTGTTCGTTTGTCAGTACGGTGTACTGCGAACCCTGCTTGCGAATGGCGATTCCCGTTCCGGCAACTTGTCCAGACGATCGCACCCTAACAGCGATAGACTCAGCTTGTTGCTGCAATTGCTGTTGCGACATTTCGACTGGCATCTGTTTTAAGAAATTTTTGGCACGCGGAAGTTGTGCAGGCAAAATCATTGAGATGCCACTGATACAAGTTGCCAAGATTAGTGAACGCCAATCCATGTTTGTTTAGCTCGCAGTTTCTTTGCTACTTTTACCACAAACGCTCGTTGTCTGGTAGTTCGTTTTCAAACCATTGATTGAGATTGACGTTAGCAAAGCCATTTTCGTATGTTACCAGTTGCTTTTCCCCACTCAGGTAAAGCGGCTGCTTGGAGGCGCGGTTGCGGGTGTTGAGCATTTCTTCGAGAATCTGGTTGGCATTGTTGGGCCGGGGTACTGTCAGCACTATTGCTTCAGCACTCGAACAGTTCCCGCTACCTCTGACTCTATCGACGCACAATACTTGTTGACCATTGAAAGTCCCCGCTCTCATGAATCGGAGTTGACCGTTATCGTTAAACCGTTGAAATCTAGCCGATACGTCTTCGCAGCGCCGTTTGGGAGTCCAACCTGAACCGGAAAAAGCTTCATTGTTCCAAACTATCAGCGGTACGGGGCCTTTAGCGGCCGTGCGGACGATGGTTGCTGGTTTGCCTTCGCTAATCCCGCAGAAAAATTGATTTCTGGTTTGAGCTTGGCTCGGCTGCGAAAAAACACCCGATGTACCTATAACGATCGCTGCCGCGGCGAGCTTGCCAAATAAAGGTTGTCTCATTAGAGTAGCCTATATAGTTTTAATGATTGGAATTTTTTTTACGTTCTCTCCCGTTAAACTCGATCGAGTTCACAGGAGACCCCTTGCCGCACATAGTTTTTAAATCTTGCGACCCTTAACATTTTACTTTACATTATCAAATAATATTAGTCAATCTGCGTCCACCAAATTTTTGATAATTAGCTGCTACCTGTTCTGAGCCTCGCCGCAGCCCGCCCCACAATCATATTCAATCTTTTTTTTGTGGAACAGGCTTCTAGCCTGTTGTTGTGGAACAAGCTTCTAGCCTGTTGTTGTGGAACAAGCTTCTAGCCTGTTGTTGTGGAACAAGCTTCTAGCCTGTTGTTGTGGAACAAGCTTCTAGCCTGTTCGTTCGATCGCACTTCCCAGCATTCCGTCAACCATTTAAGTAATAATCCCGCGTTCCCTTCGCATTCATAGCTTCTCCGAGTCGTTGCAAACCGTACACGTAAGCAGCAGTTCTCATACAAACCGACAATTCCTGAGATTTTGTCCAAATTGCCTCAGTTTCCTCGACCATTTTGTGCTGCAACCGCTGGTTGACTTCCTCCAGCGTCCAATAAAGCCCACTGCGATTTTGCACCCACTCAAAATAACTCACCGTCACGCCCCCGGCATTGACTAAAATATCCGGGAACACCTGAATTCCCCGCGCTTCCAAAATCAAATCAGCAGCAGAATCTATCGGCCCGTTTGCTACTTCAAAAATAAACTTAGCCTTGACATCATTGACATTTTGTGCAGTGATTTGATTCTCCAAAGCTGCTGGAACCAGCACGTCTACATCTAAGGCTAAAAGCTGCTCGTTTGTCAAGATTTCGTGTTCGACAATATTGCAGACAGAACCTTCGCAGTAAATAGCTTTGATACCTTTGTTAGCTTCTTTGAAGCGGCGGATGCTGGGAATATCCAGCCCTTGTTTCGCATGAATTCCCCCTTGGGAATCGCTGACAGCCACAACTTTGTAACCTGCTTTCCAGAGCAATTCTGCTAATTCGGCTCCGGCATTACCAAAACCTTGGACGGCTACCGTTGTCTCCCACGGAGTTCGGTTAAATTTGGGTAGGAGATTTTGAATTACAAAAAAAGCGCCGGTGGCGGTAGCGGTATCTCTGCCTAAACTGCCACCGATTGTCACTGGTTTACCTGTCACAACCGCCGGACTGAGCTGCCGCTTAATAATATTGTACTGATCCATCATCCAACCCATAATCATGGGATTGGTGTAGACATCCGGTGCGGGAATATCGACATCTGGGCCGATAAAATCTGCGATCGCATCTACGTAACCCCGACTCAATCTTTCCAATTCGAGTTTGGATAATTCTTTGGGATTGACTGTGATTCCGCCTTTGGCTCCTCCAAAGGGTATGTTGAGCACTGCACATTTAAATGTCATCCAAAATGCCAGTGATTGCACTTCATCGAGGGATACTTTCGGGTGGTAGCGCACTCCTCCTTTAGACGGGCCTCTGGTATCGTCGTAGCGCACTCGATAACCTTGGAAAATTCGCAGGGAACCGTCATCCATCCGCACGGGAATTGATACGATTAAACTGGATTTGGGATATTTGAGCCGCTCGCTAGTATCCTCGGAAAGGGATACATATTTTAAGGCTCGTTCTAGTCGGCGGCTGGCATCGGCAAATAATGATTCAGACATAAGAATAGTTGACAGTTGACAGTTGACAGTTGACAGTTGACAGTTGACCGAAGGAAGAAGCTAGAAGGAAGAGGAAAGACGGGAAAAGGAACAATGAAGAAGGAAGAAGGAAGAAGAAAGAGGGAAGATAGGAGAATAATTTGCCGGAAAACTTTGGGTTAGCTGGTATTTTAAATTTAATTATTTTGGCTTAACTGCTGGTTTTTCGATCATTTCTAATTTAATCACGATCGCGGTTTGATTCTGGATAACTGCCTTCTACCTTCTACAATAACTGTATAAGTGGCTTCTGTCCCCCAAGTCGATCGACAATCTGGCAGTCCCAAGCAGCAATTCAGCAGATACAGTTAAAATAGAGGGTGATATTTAAGCTCAAGCAGCAATTTGAGGAGAGATCGCTCAAATCACCGCCAGCCACCAGGGGAATTATATTCTGAAATCTTCGACGCTTTAGCAAACGCTATAAACTAAATTATTATGATGGTTGGACTCCTAGCCGCGCTCTCTGCGTCTGCGGCGGGGGGTATGAGAATTGCCCTTCCCCTGCTGTTGATTGGTTTGTTGCGGATTGACAAACTTTGGTCAGAAATACCTCTATTGTCTCGCGTTCACCCCCAAGTGGTGATATCCATCTTGGTGAGTTGGTCGCTGTTAGAGTTATTTGCTTCTAAAACTTTTACGGGACAGCGGGTGCTGCAAGTTGTACAAATTATTTTTAGTCCTATTGTAGGAGCAATTATGGGAATTGCGATCGCTCAGGTAAGTGCGATCGACGAAATGATTCTTCACCCTGGGATGCTGTGCATCATTGGTATTGTCGGAGGTTTGCTGGCTTTAGTGCTGCAACTGGTACAAGCAGGATGGCTTTACCGACTACATATTTTACCGATTTGGGTGATTTTCCTGCAAGATGTTCTGTGTATTTCCTTGGTTTTGTTTGCCTTTGACGCCCCGAAAGAGGGTGCGTTAATTGCTATGCTGCTGCTGTGGTTGGCTATTCGCAGTTCTAAGGAGTGGTATTGCTGGTACAGAAGTCAGGGAGTACCGGGGGATGGGGGAAATCCCCGCCGCCACAAGCGCAATCCCGATTAATTTTTAGGTACGTAGTTGCGCTTGAGCGCTCTTTCTTAGGAATGATAATTAGATAACTTACAATCTTTATTGTTATTGTGGGATGGGCGTCCCGCCCGTCCAGAAAGGACGAGATCTTCTGGCCAATCCCACTTTCTTTGTGTAAATTATTTAATTCGCGATCGTTATATAAAAGCAAGAGCGCTGAAGCGCAACTACGTACCTTTCGGAGCGCTGAAGCGCAACTACGTACCTTTCGGAGCGCTGAAGCGCAACTACGTACCTTTCGGAGCGCTGAAGCGCAACTACGTACCTTTTATTCAATGAATTTAATCTCGATACAAAAACCGCCCTCTTGCGGTTTTTAGATGCGCGGGGCGGGTTTTATGTTGAGATTCTTTGTCTGCTGTTGGTTCGGATTGCAGGCTTAATCTGCACCTAAAGATCTAAAGCAAGCCGATCGAGTGTAGCGGGCCTTGACCCGTAATTAACTCGATCACTAATGCTATAAAACCAATCATTGCTACACGACCGTTCCAGACTTCCGCCCCCGTCGTCAAACCCCACTCCCACTGCTCTTGAGGGTACATTTTAACTTTCTTGGAAGGGCGTATCACATCCGCAAATTTAACGCTGGGAGATTCTATCGACTCGATTACTAAATCTGCCAAGGCTTCAATAAATACCGGATGAGTATTCAATGCAGGGACTCGGTAGAAATTTTCAATCCCCGACTCTTCTGCTAATTCTCGATACTCCATGTCAATTTCTTGCAGAGTCTCGATGTGCTCGGAAACAAAACTAATTGGAACTACCAACAAATCTTGAACTCCACTTTCTGCTAATTCGGTAATCGCTTCTTCGGTGTAAGGCTTGAGCCATTCCACCGGGCCAACCCGACTTTGATAAGCTAGTGTGTGTTCGTTCGATCGATTCAAATGTTCCATAATCAGACGAGTACAATCTTGAATCTCCCGCTGATATGGGTCTCCAGCCTCTTCTACGTAGCTGAGGGGGACGCCGTGGGCGCTGAAAAAGATGTGAACTCGATCGGGATTTGGACTGTTATCTAATTCTTGGGCGATCAATTCCGACATTGCCTGAAGGTAGCCTGGTCGGTGATACCAAGAAGGAATCGCGGTATATTCTATCTGGTTGAGATCTGGATCTTGGTTCCACATTTCTTCTAGCTGTCGGAAGCTAGAACCGCTGGTGCTGATCGAAAATTGAGGATACAATGGCAAGATTGCCAATTGTTCGATGCGATCGCGCTTTATTTTGGCGATCGCCTCTTCAGTAAAAGGATGCCAGTAACGCATCCCCACATATACTTTGGCATCTTGTCCCTTAGACTGCAAAAGTTCTTGCAGCGCCAAGCCTTGTTCTTCGGTAATCCGCCGCAAAGGAGAGCCGCCACCGATTTGGCGGTAGTTTTCCTGGGATTTTTTAAAACGCAGAGTCGAAATCAACCAGGCGAGCGGTTTCTGCATCCACGGAAACGGAATGCGAATGATTTCCGGGTCAGCGAACAAGTTGAACAGGAAAGGACGGACATCCTCGATTTGATCGGGCCCGCCCAAGTTTAATAGTAATACTCCTACACGGCCCATAGCGGTTACGCCTCTCCCATCGTCTCAGTTCTGTTAGTTATTTTTATCATATAACTTAATAATATCTTAAGTCGATAGCAAGATATACATAATTTTGAATATGGCAACAATTTTGAGAGATTTAAGTTATAGGTATCAGTGGCTGTACGATGCGATCGCGCGTCTGGCTGCTTTGAGCGTAGGTGGCGAAACTCGTTTTAGGCAGCTAGCCTTGGAAAATGTGACCCTGGGCGCGAAAACTAAAGTTTTAGACCTTTGTTGCGGTAGCGGTCAAACTACGCAATTTCTCGTGCAATATTCCCAGGATGTCACAGGACTTGACGCTTCACCATTATCGCTGCAACGGGCAAGAAAAAATGTGCCATCAGCCAATTATGTAGAAGCTTTTGCCGAATCGATGCCTTTTGGCGACAATCATTTTGATTTAGTACACAGCAGCGTTGCGATGCACGAAATGCAGCCGTTACAGTTGAGGCAAATTTTTCAAGAAGTATACCGCGTGCTCAAGCCCGGTGGTCTATTCACTTTGGTAGATTTTCATCGGCCCACAAATCTGCTATTGTGGCCGGGGTTGGCTGTATTTTTGTGGTTGTTTGAGACTGAAACTGCTTGGCAGTTGATTGAAACTGACTTGGAGAGTTTGTTGGCCCAAGTGGGATTTCAACTCTACAATTCAGAAGAAAGCGAACAACCTAAACTTTATGCTGGCGGCAGCATTCAAGTTATCCAAGTTAAAAAATAGGTACGTTGTTGCGCTTGAGCGCTCTTTCTTTTATATATAAGCAAGAGCAAGTTAAAAAATAGGTACGTTGTTGCGCTTGAGCGCTCTTTCTGTATATCTAGGAAAGAGCAAGTTCAAAAATAGGTACGTAGTTGCGCTTGGGCGCTCTTTCTTTATATAGATCAAAGAGCGCTCAAGCGCAACTACGTACCTGGATTTAATGTGACATTTGCGTCCATGACTGTTGACTAAACAAACTTTTTCGCTTCAGCCAAAGCTGCTTCAAACTTAAGCAATACATCCTTTTCTGTGTGAATAACTTTCTCCTGTTCTAGTAGCGGGCGGCCAAACCGAAAAATACCATCTTGTTCTACGTGGTCTACAGCAGGAAGCGTTTCGGGATGTGGCAAAAATTTGCGACCGATTGTGTACGGCGTGTGGTAAGAAAAACTAAAATCTGGAAACTTATCGCTCTTAATTTCCAGGTAGTAAAGCGAATAATAATCCTTTGTTTCACAGTACACGCATTCGCGACACTTATTTACCAGTTTCCGGTTTTGATAGAAAAAATCCCACTTATCCCAATAGTAGTCATCTTTCATCATGTCTTGGTGGTCGTCGCACAGTTCGAGATATAATTTGTCAGCACCGGGAGGACGGTAAAAGTAAAGCATCGCATAGGGCATTTCAATCAGTAATTTGACTGCTTGATTTTTGCGCTCGTACCATTCTTGCTGGTGAATTTCGTAAATTTCGTAGACTTCGTTAGATTTAATTGCTTTAAAGCTGTTAAGCTGATTTTCTTTTGCCCACCGCGACGCCCAAACTGTCCAGTAAGCTAACTGGAAAGTTGCTGAAATTTCCGCCGAACCTTGTTCTTTCCAGTCGGAAATAATTTTTTCCCACGCTGCACTAAAAGCTCCTCGCGATTGTTCGTTTTGTTCGGAGTTTTCTGTATTGATTGGCTCGGCTGTTGGGCGATGATTTTTAATCAGTCCTTTGGGTTCTTTGCGCCAGTTATCAATGTCAGTTGGCGTGAGAGTTAAGATGAATCTTCTGTCGTGAACGGGATATTCTAAATGAATTCCCGATTTGCGAAAAGAGCGGTATTCTAGGATCGGGAGCCTGCCTTGTTCGATCCATTGCTGGCGTTCTGCTGCTGAACACTTGAGCATTGCTTCTAATTCTACCGGATCGACGGCTAATTCACTTTTGAAGGTCTCCCAAAATCTTTCTTGTTCGGCTGCATTTGCTTCCAGCACTGATACAATTGTGCTGACGATGCGATCTGTTTGGTCTTGAGAATTGTCGGGAAGTCCTAAGAAGTCGAGGAGTTGGGCTTTGAGTATTCGTCTGGCAGAAATTAGCTCGGCTAACATGAGAAGCTCCAGTAGAGTCTGAACTTGCAACCTTGAATTCGCAAGATTTGTGCAAGTCTTATATATCTTAATGGATTCTCTTGAGTTGTCGGCAATTGAATTCACATCCGATCGCCAATTGTAACGGATATTGTCTCGCACAGGTCGATTTTACGGGATTTGGGCTTGAAAGTCGTGAAGCGTAGCTATCGGGCTCTTAATCGCCCGCTACCCAGTCATCTCTAAGCAAAAATACTCAAAGCCAGGTTGTAAGGTCGATTCCCTACGGGATAGCTACGTCGCGCGTGCTTGTGCCAAAACCGGCTAAAATCGATAATTGCGATCGCGCACCCACAAACTCACAGGCACAGCATGGCCTGTTTTGTCAACCTTGACTTCTACGACAAAAGACTGCCGCTGCTTCCGTTGAGCTTCGCTAATCTCGTCATTGACTTTTTCCCTTTCATTCTCGGGCATATAATAAGTTTCCAAGCCGTATTCCATGCGCGAACCGTTATATTTGCCTTGAATGGCGATTTGATTGGCTGGCAAATTTGGGGGATTTTTGAGACTGACGCGCGTCGGTTTCCAAGCTTGGGGGCGGACAGAATTTGTCGCGGCTTTTGGCGCTTCTAAGATTACATAAAAACTGATATTTTGGTTGACACGGTATATTTGTTTTTCGCAAACAACTCCGCGCGGACAAGGTATTTTCTCTAGTTTTCCTGGTAAATCTTGCCAGCCGGGGAGCTTTTCGAGATTTGTGCGATCGGAAATATCATAACTCAAAACTTGGTAATATCCGCGCAAAAAGTCGTAGGGGTCTACTGGTGCAGTTTGCAAGACAACGGTTTTGCCAGTAACAAAAGTGTACACTGCTGGAGCCGGTACTGCGGCAATCAGTCCAATTTGTAAAATCAATGGAATCCACAGCCGCCACGTGGGAAGCCGTTTTGCAGTGGGGGGAAGGGTGAAGGATGGGGACTGAATTAAAGTGTTGGTTGTTTCTGAGTTTTCGGTATTCATATTAGTATTTGGGAATTTGTGATTAATTGGTATGTTGTTGGGCTTGAGCCTCCTTGAGACGTATAGACAAAGAGGGCTAAAGCCCAACAACGTACCTAATTTTTAGGATAACAATAAAACGACCATGCTTCGATCGAGGGGCTAGGAAGATCGGATTGCAGTGAAACAACTATCTGACTTCTAATCATCGATTTTAGCGAAGTGTTTCTCGAACCACAAGCCAGCGGCAATTACGCCAATTCCACACAATACAAATACAAAAGATTTGAGCAACAATTCTGTGTTATATTCAAAGACTCGACTGATAATTTGCAAAGTTATCAATACCATTCCTCCCCAAAAACTCTGACGGTTTCCTAAAGCTAAACCTTCTCGGATTAAGCCGACTGCGAGCAGAAATGATAAAACATTAAACAGAAAAGTTGCTAATTGAGGAATTGGAGTAAAAGTCAGGTGAAAAAACGGTATGAAAGCGCTGGCGAGAATGAAAAGTGCGATCGCACCTGTAGTCAAATTCACTGCTTTTTGCGTGCGGCGGCCCATCTCCAAACGTCCCAAATGCAGCCACTCCAACACCGCTAAACCACCCAAAACAGCGACATTTGCCAACAAAACCCAATCAGGCTGGGTTTGCCTAGGTGTCGGCAAATCTTGCCAAAACCAGTGGAAAGACAGAAAGTAAAACAGACCGGCGAAGTACAGCAGTGCTAAACTGCGGGCGGTAGGTTGAAACAGTCTGCTGTGCAACTTCGGCCATATAGCATCGTCGTATCCCCACAGCAAAGCGGGCGCTAAACCACAAAATATTGCTGCACCCCAGCCGCCATCTGCTGTTTGGGCAATAGAAACTTGTAATGAGAAAATTATGGCGATCGCACCTATAGTAAAAATAACACGCGATCGACACCAATAAGCCAACGGCACAAACATCAAACTCGCAGCGATTGGCATTTGTCGCACCAAAACTTCCAGCCAAGAAAACTCAACTTTAGAAGACCAATCTAACACCGCCAGCCAATAGCCGAAACCGATTAAAAGTGCCGACAAAACACCCAACGAAGTCAACCGCAAACTGTAAGCCATTCCCAACACTCCGATTCCCCAGACTAGATAAAGTCCGTAAGCAGAACCGCCAATGTGGAACATTTGCGCCATCAGCGCCATATTTGCTCCTAAAATCAGAGCACCTAACAGTAACAATCCTTCACCGAGAAGTTTGTTTCGCCCTTTTGTTGCGGGTAAAATACTTGGATTTAAGTTTTTGTTTTGGGAAGGGGGAATGCGCCACAAATAAAAACCCGCCACATTGACTGCAACGAAAACGCTTAGCAGCATTGCAACTCTCACTTCGCGCGACCAAACTTGCCAGTTTGCTGCTACAAAGGTGATGACTCCTATACCTAGAAGTATGCTGCCCAAGCCGATGAGAATGCTCAGAAATTGGTTGCGGGAACTGGTTTCGATAATGTGAAATTGATATCGTTCCGAAAGTTGTTGGTAGAGAGATTTGTCGATGAGTCCTTCTGCTTCCCAGAGTTTGGCTTCTGCGCGCAACTCGCGCCGAAATTTATCTGAAATCATTTTCAATATTCCAGAGTGTTTTAACTGTGATTGTTATAATAATGTCACTTGTCGGTCGATTGTCAGTGGACGTTGGGACACCTGCTGAAGTTGCACAGGAGTGTTTGAAGACAGTAAACTTGAATTGCCTAAATTGTTGATTGATAGAGTAACCGCAGATGTAAGGCAGATAAACACGGATGAACGCGGATATTTTCAAGATAGTTGGCGATTTTTGCAATTCCAGTATATGATTGGTTTATAGTGATTTTCAAAGGTATTGCTAGAGCGAGAGATCAGGCAAAATCTCTTAAAATTATCTGCGTTCATCCGTGTTCATCTGCTTTACATCTGCGGTGGTTCTAAACTTGATTTAAATTCCAATCATAGGGCAAAAAAACGATCGCCCATTCATCGCTTACACCCACCTCCGGGCCCAAATAACCGCCCACATAGGCAGCTACCGAACCCGCATTCTTGACAAAATCCTCGCCGTACCACTCAAAAATCTTGCTCAAATAAAGCGTCTTTTTCCCAGCATCGTACCGCACTTTATCGGGATTCTTGATAAAACTATTCGCATCCGTCTCCAGTTGAGTTCGCACAGACTCGGGGAAGTAAGCGCCGCGGCGCAACAACGGACATCCGACGGAAGCGCAAACTAAGGCAAAATGAATGCGCGCTTCGGCAAATTCCGGGCGCAAAATAGCGTGTTCGATTTGATTGAGGCTGTACTTTTTGCCGCCAATAATTGAATTTGAACGGGTGAAGAATTCCAGAAAACCCAGCCAGTTGGGGATTCCTAAAATTTTGGGACGGATGGACGCGATCGGGTATACTTCGATTACTTGGGAAATTGCGATCGCATTGTACGCATTCAACCACAGCGCCAACCGCGCATCCGCATCCGTCATAGAAGCTAAATCTACATCTGTCAAAGTTCCCAGCCAATTGCTCAAAACCTCCGCCCCTTCAGCTTTCCAGCGTCGGTAATTGACGCGGCCGAAATCGTCAACGTAGCATTTTAGCAACTCGTCCCAAGTCGAAAAGTCGATCGAATTTATCATTAAGTAGAAGGGAGAAAGAAGAAGGAAGAAGGAAGAAGAAAGAAGGGAGAAGTAAGAAGTAAGAAGGAGGGAAAAGAGATACACAGCCAGCTTTTTAGCTATCCGTATTTCACGTTTAATTAGATCGATTTACCAGCAAGAATTGGTTGAAAGCCGGAACCCTTTGAGGGAGAAATTAAACTCAAACTATTCATTACTCCAATCCTCTTCGTTTTAGGTAGAAGTCGCTTTCCAACTATCAACTGTCCCAGGTCAACTGTCAACTGTCAACTGTTGAATTACTGTCCACATTCTAAAGCCGACATTGCTTTAGCTTCGGGTTTTATTTATTGTACACTTATTTTCTTTTAAGTCTTGTGCGGTAGCCTTCGACGCTGCCCAAAAGTTCAATTTAAGTGTACAGCCTTTCTCAAATAAATGAGGTATGCCCTATGCCCTATGCCCTATGCCCTATGCCCTATGCCCTATGCCCTATTAGCAGCTCATGTTACACCAGAAAGGCGATACAACAGCTTATTTAATAATACCGTCAACCCAAGTAGCCCCTTTCAGCTTAGCATTTTCCAAATTAGCCCCCGTCAAATCGGCTCCGGTTAAATTAGCATCAGTCAAATCAGCACCTGCTAAATTAGCTTGCCGCAAAGAAGCCCCGCTGAGTGAAGCCCCACTCAAATTTGCCCCGGATAAATTAGCCTCCCTGAGATTCGATCCTCTCAAATCTGCCCCTTGCAAATCGGCATTTGCTAAACTCGCTTGCTGAAGGGGAATGCTTCTCAAATCGCATCCCGGACATTGGTTAGTTTGCAGCAACTGGTTGATTTGCTGGGGGTTCCCTGCAATCACCGCTGTAGCCAGCCCGAATATCAGTCCAAATGAAATCGCTCCTAAAGTTACAGATTTCATAGTCTTTACCTTCTACAATTATAAAAGATTCTTAATTTAAACTTCAACGGCGATCGGTTTATTCCGGCACAACACCAATCCCACTTTCTGATGTTAATTTGTAATTTTTCGTTACCAAACAAACCAACTATGAGCGATCGCACCAATTTTTTTGATAAACTGTTAGCGGCTGTTGAAATCAATCAAAGTCTGCTGTATTTAGCCCTCGACCCAGACCCGGAAACCTTGCCAGCACTGGTTTCGATGACTGTCGATGAAACTCAAAGTTTTGTAACTGATTTGTTGAAAAGGCTCAAAAGTGCGATCGACCAAACAGCCGATTTAATCTGCGCCTGCAAAATCACCCTCGGTTTTTATCAATCTCTCGGCATTCCAGGCTGGCAACTGCTGCAACAAATATTAACAATTATTCCCGAACACATACCAGTAATTTTAGATGCCAAACACAGCGATTTAAACACCAGCACGGTGTTTGCCAAAACCGTATTTCAAGACTGGCAATTTGACGCTATTACCTTAAGTCCTTACGCGGGATTCGATGAAGTAGCGCCATTTTTATTATATCCCGGAAAAACAGTCTTTGTCCTCTGTGCCACGGCCAACCCGTCGGCCGCCGAATTGCAAGAATATCCGACAGCAGAAAACCCTTTCTACTTGCAATTAGTCCGAGTCTCTCAAACTTGGGGAACTCCCGAACAACTGGGTTTAGCAGTAGGAGTAATGCCGGATATGTTGGCGCGAATCCGCCAAGCTGCTCCCGAACGGCTGATTTTAGTTGAAGGAGACATCGCCGGAGAAAATCACTTGACAGAAGAAAACGACCTCGCGCAACTGCTGGCGGCCGGTTTAAGCAAGAATGGTGAGGGTTTATTGCTGCCAGTCCCCCCAAGTTTGTTGGCGGGGAAAGAGCCACGCCGAGAAATTGAGAAATTACGGGATAATATTAACAAAGAGAGGCTGCGCGCGATCGAAGGAAGTCCGACTTGCGAATTGTGGCTACCGGATGTTTGCTTTTTGCAACCGGAACCCAACCGCGATTTAATCTTGCAACTTTATGACATTGGCTGCGTAGTTTTTGGCGACCACGTACAAGCATCGGGCGCTGTATTTCCATATTACATTGACTTGCGAAAAATCATTTCAACTCCACAAATTTTCCATCAAATTGTCAGCGCCTACGCAGACATTCTCAAAGACTTAAAATTCGATCGCATTGCGGGCATTCCCTACGGTTCTTTACCTACAGCAACGGGTTTAGCATTGCGAATGGAACGCCCGATGATTTTCCCGCGCAAGGAAGTGAAAACCTACGGTGCGGGTAAGTTAATTGAGGGGCATTTTCAGCCTGGAGAAACGATTGTCGTAGTCGATGATATTTTGATTAGCGGTAAAAGCGTGATGGAAGGTGCGGGGAAGTTAAAATCTGCGGGGTTGAATGTGGAAGATATTGTGGTTTTGATTGACCACGAACAGGGAGTGAAAGATAAATTGAAGGCTAACGGTTATCGCGCACATTCTGTGCTAGCACTTTCTGAAATAGCTGAGATTTTGTATCAAGCAAATCGCATTGATACCGAACAATTTAATATGTTGACAGCCGAAGGCTAAGTCACAATTGTTGTAGGGGCGGGTTCGCCGACATCTATGAAACCCATAAACAATCTCATAAACCCGCCCTCCTTCGCCGTTATTTAAAGCAACATTTAATCTTAAAAAATTGGGTACATTTGTATTGTTTGTTGGGTGGGAAGGGTTTATGGAATTCTCGATTTTTGCCGTTAAATTTTGGCGAATTCGCCCCCTAGAAGTCGGGGATTTTTTATCATGTTTTTAGGACACATTTGGGTACATTTGTATTTTTTAGGACACATTTGGGTACATTTGTATTGTTTGTTGGGCGGGGGCGGGTTTATGAAATTCTCGATTTTTGCCGTTGAATTTGGGTGAACCCGCCCCTACAATGTTTTGTATTGTTTGTTGGGCGGGGGCAGGTTTATGAAATTCTCGATTAACCTTGCAAAACTTCAATTAAAGCCTCGCCCATCGCCCGACAACCGACCAGTTTCATACCTTCCGACATGATATCACCAGTGCGATAACCTCGATCCAAAACTGCCACAACCGCTTGCTCAATTTTATCAGCAGCTTCGGGCTGACTTAAGGCGTAGCGCAACATCATTGCAGCGCTTAAAACTTGGGCGATGGGATTAGCTTTATCTTGTCCGGCGATATCCGGCGCGGAACCGTGTACTGGTTCAAAAACTCCCGGGCCGCTTGCACCCAAACTCGCAGAAGGCAACATTCCAATACTACCAGTTAGCATCGCCGCCGCATCCGAAAGAATGTCGCCGAATAAGTTACCCGTGACAATTGTATCGAACTGTTTCGGCCAGCGAATTAACTGCATGGCTGCGTTGTCAACATAAAGGTGAGAAAGTTCCACATCGGGGTATTCTGAAGAAAGGGCAATTATACGATCGCGCCACAGTTGCGAAACATCCAAAACATTCGCCTTATCAACCGAACACAGCCTTTTTCCGCGCTTCCGGGCCGTCTCAAAAGCCACGCGCCCGATGCGATCGATTTCCGACTCGGTGTAAGCCATCGTATTCACACCGCGTTTTTCCCCGGTTTCCGTCTCAAAAATGCCTTTTGGCTTGCCGAAATAAATGCCGCCAGTGAGTTCGCGGATCACCATAATATCCACACCTTCGACAACTTCTTTTTTTAAAGAAGAAGCATCAACCAACTGCGGTAAAATAGTTGCAGGACGCAAATTTGCAAACAATCCCAATCCGGCGCGCAGTCCTAACAATCCAGTTTCAGGACGCTGTTCGCGGGGCAAATTGTCCCACTTGTAACCGCCGATAGCTGCTAATAATATCGCATCGCTGTTGCGGCACTTTTCCAAAGTTTCTTCCGGTAGCGGATTGCCTGTGGCGTCAATAGCAGCGCCGCCCATTAATGCTTCTTGAAATTCAAAGCCGATGTCCAATTGTTTGCCGACAAGTTTCAGGACATCTACCGCTACAGCGATAATTTCAGGGCCGATGCCGTCTCCCGGTAAAAGAGTGATGCGGTAGTTTTGAGTCATATCGATTTAGGAGTTTTGATTTGAGATTTGTGATTGAGAGTTAAGGGGAATTCTTTGGCAATCCAAGACATTCTCACAAGGCTATAATCATATCAGGATAAGCAACCTCAGAATTCATTATGACATTCCCGACTTACCCGCCTGCTCAAGCTGAACCGCCTCTAGACCCCCGGCAGAGTTTGCCAACAATGTATGATTTACCTAGCGAAGACCCAAAGGAGCCCGGTTTGCCTGATACATTTCATTTAGATCAGCCGCAACTCTTGGAATTCACGTTTTTGCCACCTGGATGGGATGCGGAGCAAGTATTTACAGCCAGCGACCTAAATTTGTATTACGATGCAACACAGCCGCGCTGGCATAAACGCCCGGATTGGTTTGCTGCGGTGGGTGTGCCCAGGCTTTATCAAGGGCGCGATATGCGTTTGAGTTATGTAGTTTGGCAAGAACGGGTAAATCCGTTTGTGGTGGTGGAATTGCTATCGCCGGGAACTGAGGATGAAGATTTGGGCCGGACTGTTCAGCAAGCTGGGGAACCGCCGACTAAGTGGCAAGTTTACGAACAAATTTTGCGGATTCCTTACTATTTTGTGTTCAGTCGCTACACGGATGAATTGCAAGCTTTTCATCTTGTAGGTGGTCATTATGAACCGGCAGAATTAATGGATGGGCGGTTATTTATTCCTGAGTTGCAGTTGAGTTTAGGGTGGTGGCAAGGCACTTATAAGAGTATGAATCGTTTGTGGTTGCGGTGGTTTACGGCCGAAGGAGGGTTGATTTTGAGTCCGGGTGAAAGGGCAACTGCTGCGGAACGGCAACTGATAGAATATCAACAGCAACTTATAGAATCTCAACAGCGAGAGGAAAGGCTAGCGGCGCGGTTGCGGGAATTAGGTATCGATCCTGAACAGTTGGTTTAATAGTCCCGCACTCAGCCCTGGTGAAACCGTTTCTTGGTATATTTATCGTAAGCTGTCGCACATTTAAATTGTATATTCAGGGCGGGCGGGACGCCCACCCCACTCATTGTCTGATTTTTTTGAGATGCAATTTAAATGCAGAACAGCTTAATAAACGCAAATTTTCTGAGAAACCTGGCTTCTAGTCATCCGTAAGTCCTGTTTGAGTATTCCAAAAGCAGGCGCGGCGCAGCTATCGGGATCTTAATCGCCCATAACCGCTTTTCAACTCCTCGCATCCGTGCAACAAGATTGAAATAAAATAACAAAAGTTCGATCGCACGCACGTACAAAAAATCGGCAAGGAGTCGCACCAGTGACAGACGGGGAAAGCACACCAACATCAGCACAGATTGACAATCGAGACTATTCATGGCCCTTTTGGCCAATTGTTCCAATGTATCCCTACAGCAGGCGACGGACAATCCGCAAGGAAATAGTCAAGGACAAAATCTGGACTTTTGACCAACTACAAGGCATTTTCTACGTCATTGTGCCGATTCGGATGACAGTCATCAAACTCGAATCCGAAGGCCTTCTCGTCTACGCCCCCGTCGCGCCGACTCCTGAGTGCATCCGCTTGCTAAACGAGTTAGTCGCAGAACATGGCGAGGTTAAGTATATCCTGCTGACAACGGTTTCGGGCATCGAACATAAGGTATTTGTCGGCCCCTTTGCGAGGTGTTTTCCCGAAGCGCAGGTGTTTGTCACTCCCAAGCAATGGAGTTTTCCGCTAAATTTGCCGCTGAGTTGGCTGGGTTTGCCCGGTAAACGCACCTCTGTACTGCCTTTGGATAGCAGCAACACGCCCCTTGCAGATGAATTTGATTGGGCAATCCTGGGCCCGCTGAACCTCGGTTTAGGCTTTTTTGCGGAAGTTGCGTTATTTCACAGGGAATCGCGCACGCTAATGTTAACAGATTCTGTGGTTTCGATTCCCGAAAACCCGCCCGCGATTCTCCAACTCGACTCGTACCCGCTGCTATTTCACGCCAAAGACACCGCTTTGGATGTGGTGGCAGACACCCAAGAAAATCGATGCAAAGGGTGGCAGAGAATCGCCTTATTTGCGATGTATTTTCGCCCTAGCGTGTTGGAGGTGCCGCCGTGGTCGGGGGTGTTAGCCAGCGCCCTGAAAGCGCCAGAGCGATCGAGAAAAGCTTATTTTGGATTGTATCCGTTTAAGTGGCAAACTGATTGGGTGCGATCGTTCGAGGCTTTGCGGGGAGGAGGGCGGTTGTTGGTGGCGCCGGTGTTGCAGACTCTGATTCTCAACCGCGCGCCGAGGGAAACTCTCGATTGGGTGGATAAAGTCGCGAGTTGGGACTTTGATCGGATTGTACCTTGTCACTTCGATCCCGCGATCGACTGCAAGCCCCGCGAATTTCGCCAAGCATTCTCATTTCTGGAAAAACATTCGGTTGTTAATTCTTTACCGGAAGATGATTTTAAATTGCTGAGGGATATTGATGCTGGTTTGAATAAAACTGGTTTAGTTCCGCCTGCAAAAGAGAAGGTTTAATCTGATATTTTTGACAATTCTGAATAAGCTGTTTGAGCACAAACAAGATGCCTGTTGCACTCAAAAATTCAACTATTGTGGAACGGGCATCTTGCCCGTTCCGGCTAGAAGCCCATCGCCAAGATAAAACCCTTAACAATTACTGGAAATTTATTCATTTATCTCATTAAATCATTAATCAACTCATCCACCTTCAAAAGTTCTTGAATAATTTGCTCTACCCTCTGCAATTCATTTATGGGATTGAGAACTCTAATAGTTGTTGGGGATGTAGCTGAAGTATGGACTGCAACACCTCTGTCTTCCCCAAAGGTATTCATAGTAGCCAGCCAAAAAATATTTAGATTCTCGGAATTGATTCCTATTGGCAAAAGCAACGACAGAATATTAGCTTCTTTTATTCCATGATTCTGGTCAATGATTCGCTTAAAACTATTAATAGCTAAATCTATCTTTTTGTTGATTTTTATTTTCTCATCCGGTATTTTTTTAGCTGGCTTTGTTGGACTTAGTGTATCTGGTGGTAATTCCATCATTTGACCGGAAAAGGCAAGCAAACATATCAAAGTACAGCAAGTCTTACCCTGACTGTCCCAATTGTTTTTAGCATTAAGGGCTGCTTCCCAAACTCTATCCTCTAGATAAGCTTCAATTTCGGCATGAGCTAAAACTCTGTAGGCAAGAGTTAAGGCTAACTGTCTGGGGGAATAAAAATGTCCGGGCTTAATCTTAGGAATGAATTGTTTTTTTAACCTATTCAACTCCTTAGTTAGAGTACGAAATCTGACGGATTTTGGCATACTGCTTAAGAACTTACCACAACCCGTTAAAGATAATGCGGTTATCTGCGAGTTCGGGGACATAAAACTCTAAATTTAAAACCTTTCGCAAAGTTTTGCCCCACAGTGAGAGACGAGTATGAGTTTCGCGAATGCTAGTTGTTCTTTTCTCAACAGCGTCTCTGAATTCGCTATTAGGGGACGAACATAACTCTTTAAAAGCATTTTCTACTCGCTCCTTATTATTCTTAGCAGCTTGTCCTATCTCGGGATATGAAAAATAAAAAACCATTACATCTAAAATAGCTCGATTCATTTTTTTGCGGTAAGTATTAGAAGTGTTAGACCATACGCGAAATATATTTTCTTCTCCAAATATTGCAATGGTTGTTTGCACCGCGTTCTCAAATTCGCTAACTGTATCTTCGATCTCGATTTTTCGTTCGTCCCAATTATTGTTGAGTTTTTCGCAGGTCATGTCCAGGAATTTTTTAAGATTCCCGCGATAATCGGATAAAAAATAATATAAGGCTACATACCGCAGCAACAATTCGACATCGCGCATCCGAGGATCGGGATTTTTTGATTTAAGTATTGTTCTTAAAGCCTGATTTTTAATTGATGCGTCGTCTAAAAAATTGACAAAATCTCCGGGATGCAATGCTTGCCTCAATTCTTGGGGAGATAGCGGAGTATTCTCTAAATTCAGGCGTAAAAAAACTTTGTATAGTAAACTTTCTGTACGCCAGTTTCTAATCAATGTAGTCCGAATAGTTTGAGTGTCGAGTACATTAAGTACGGGACTCAACACAACATCGTTTTTTATATCCTTATAGGTATAACCATTGAGATCGGGTCTAAATTCTAAGTTTACCAAAGCAAAACTATCATTAGGAGTTTCGCTCATTCCATAAAATTGCAGGATGGCAAGCAAGCGTTGCTTGCCATCAAGAACTATAAAATTTCCGCGCCTCTTTTCAGGAGAAGCTAAAACTATTTCTGGAATGGGAAATCCTAGAAAAATTGATTCGATAAACCTACTTTTGCGAGTTATATCCCAAGCATCTCGTCTTTGAAATCTTGGATTGAGTTGAATGTTTTCCCGCATAATTAGATCGAGGATGCTGGTTGTTGTCCAATCAGTGCTACCTACAATGATTTCTGAAATTTCTTTTAATATCGATTGTGGCTTTTCATTAGATTCCAGCTCATCATCTAAATATTCATCTTCTTTATCAAAGATTACTTCTTCTGGTTTTTCCAAGAGTTTTTGTTTGGGCATGACTGTACTCTACTCGTGAGTTTAATTTGGATAGACTATCTATTACCTAAGTATAGCAGAAGTCAAAAGACTGAAGTTGACTCTTGACCGAGAACGAGAGAGTTTTCTTCCCAACTCATAAATTTTGTAACTTCCACAGCGTATTAAACTATTGTCTATTGGTGCGTCGCTGTCATATTTTTCATTTTTATTTGGGATGAGCGATAGCGACGCACCCTACGAATACTGAGGACTTCAGTCCTCACTACAAACCTGACAGCACAAAATCACGATTTTTTTAACTTAAACTCATCAAATTTCACCACTTCCGAGTCTGGTTTCCGCGTATCAAAATAATAGCTACTAACCGTAGCATTCCCCGTGTCAAATATACTAAAAGCCGTAATATCATTACTATCAATATACGGCAATGCCAGCCCATCTTTCCCCAACAAAGGTGCAACTGTTGGCATCACAGGTTCCAATCCGTTCGGATCTCCAATCGCGCTGTAATCCTCCCCATATCCAGGCGGCACAAATCGGCGCTTTCTCCCCGCAAACGCCCCGTAACTGTTACCCACATTGGAAGTCTCTAAAAAGTGCATTCCGCTGGAACTCACAAACCGATTCCACAAATGCGAATGTCCGTACAAAACTAACTGCACGCCCGCCGTTTCTAGCAGCGGCATCACATCCCGAATCAGATAATCTTGCTGTTTCGGATATTCGTAACGCACCATCTTAATCTCGCCGTCCAAAGTGCGATCGACTATTTGCACTGGGTCAGTATAAGCAGGTACAATATTGTCACCCAGAGAATGCGGTGGATGGTGAAACATCACAATTTTATATTTAGCTTGCTGAAATTCCGCACTATATAACTCTTGTTCCAGCCAAGAATATTGAGCGCTACCTTTGGCAATTGGCTCAAAAATATGCTGTCCGTATCCCCATTTTTCAGGACGATCAAAATCTTCGTCCCGTTCCCGATACCTGCCTCTCGCCCCCGGATCTAAATTCGGAGTCCGCCAGATATTCGTAACATACAAAGTCACTAACCGCACGTCTCCAAACGTCACAGCATAATAATTCTTCTCACTTGGTAAACTGAAAATTTCGTTGTAAGTATCACTATTAAAACTATTGTTTTTTAACAAAACATCTTGGTCTTTCATCCCATATTTTTGAGTGAGGTATGGATATATTTTTTCCACAGCAGCGCGGGGAAAAGGGTCATTAAACTGGTCGTTGAGACTGCTGCTAGTTGAAAACCTACCCATAATCTCATGGTTCCCAATCGTCGGAAATATAGGCGCGTGTTGGATCAGTTCGCCACCGCTGTACACGGTTTTGATGCCGTTTTTGTCGATTTCGGAGAAGGCGCGGCCTTGCAAACCGGGGAAAAAAGCGCGGCCTCGGTCGTCGTCGAACCATTCGGAAGCGCGATCGGCTATATTAATTAAATCACCAGCCATGAAAACTGCATCAACTTTATCAATTGTTTGTGCTACTTTCTGGAGATTAGCCGCTGTCATCGGCATCAATTGATGATCGGAAGTAAATAGGATTTTTAGCCCAATTCCCGCTGCTGGTGTCGGAGAAAGGCTGAAAACTTTGCTGCTAACAGATTCACCATCTTTCGTTTCGCTAGTCACTAGATAAGGAATGCGAACACCGGGCATTAAATTAGTAATTTCTGCTTCGTGGCGCCAGATGTGGCGGACAATTGGATTGTTATCAATTATGCCCTGTTTCATTTCATCGGAGATGTGCGAGTCTTTGTCTTCCCGAACCCGGCTTAGCTTGGTAGTATTTGCAGTCGCAATTTTACTCAAGTTTTCGCCGTAAGCAACAATGTTCCGAGTCCCGGAAAATTCGGTAAACCAAACAACTCGCACCGAGTTAGTTGTTGGAAGTTGCAGAAACGGATCGGTTAAAAGTTTTGGTTTGTTGAGGAAAGATTGCATAATCAAACCTAGGAATAGGACAATCAAAATCAAAACAGCAAAAAACCACAGGTTGCGAGAAGAACCTTGGGGTATTTCTAATTTATCGGGCAATGGTGTTAACATAAGTTATTGTCAGTAGTCTCTAGGGGAAAGTTCAACAGTAAAATATAACTCCCAACCCCAATATATATAAACTGGCCCCCGGTTTGAATTTTAGACTACCAAAGTTATCAAAAAGTTAAGAAATTCTGAGAATATCTCAGATATCACAAACCGGGTGCATCTGACTTTTGAAGAGGGCGAAGCATGACCGCAGATAAGTTATTAGTTATAATCTCATATTGAATGCGGTCATGCTTCGCCCCTACACATATATTTGCCAAACATGAGATGCACCCCACAAACCTCAACTATTAATCTCAAATATAGCGGTTCTCGGAAAGATGAGGTATTCACCAATTCATTAACAATTACAAAATCCCCCAATCCCCAATCCCCCCAATCTAAAATCTAAAATCGAATGACTCACCACCTTCTCAAGGCTAACTGCAAAACCGTACACTTAGGCGGTTTCTCTCCCAAGCTAGAACCTGCTTTAACTGTCGATTCGGGCGATCGCATCGATATCGAAACCTATTCAGGATATTATGTTGCTGACAAGGCCCCGCCGGAATTTTTGACGCCGGAATTTTTAGATATCTGTCAGAATTTACCTGACAACCGCAAAGTCGGCCCGGGCCCGCACTTGCTAACAGGCCCGATTTATGTTAATGAGGCTGAACCCGGAGACGTTTTAGAAATTCACATCGAGGAAGTTTACCCAAGTTTACCAGTAGGATTCAATGCAATTCGCGCTGGTTGGGGAGTTTTACCTGAATATTTTCCTGACCCTAAATTGCGGTTTATTCCCCTAGATTTAGAACAAAAGATTGCGGAATTTCCGGCAAATAGCGGCGTCCAGATTCCGCTGCATCCATTCTTCGGAATTATCGGTGTTGCAGATTTTGAAATCAACCGTTCTTCTATTCCTCCACAACGCTACGGCGGCAATATGGACAATCAGGAATTGCAAGCAGGAACGCGGTTATTTTTACCTATTGCGGTGCGTGGCGGTTTGCTGTCAATCGGCGACGGACATTCGGCACAGGGAGATGGCGAAGTTAATGGTACGGCGATTGAAACTTCGATGAATGGGACTATTCAAATCATCTTGCGTAAGGATTTATTTTATATATTTCCGTTTGCGGAAACTCCTACTCATATTGTAGTTATGGGTTTTGGTCAAACATTAGATGATGCGTTTGATATGGCGGTAAAACAGACTGTTAATTGGCTACAAAAATATGCAGGTTTTCAAGAAGAAGATGCCTATGTTTTCTGTTCCCTCGCCGCCAATTTTCGGATTACTCAGGCTGTCAATAATCCCCGCAAAGGAGTTCACGGAATGATACCTAAGTCGATTTTGCCCAATGTGCAAATTATCGATCGCTAGCCGTGATGTGGTATGATAACAGCCGATCGCCAAAACAACCTCGATCGCGATCGCACAAATTACACATTTTTATCACTGCGGTTCGTCGATCGCGATCGCACCAGCGTTCAAAATTTAGCTTAAGATTAGGATAGGTTGCAAATTCTATCTAAATGGGTTCCATGAAAAACCAGACTGACGATTCTGCAAAACAAGATTTAGTCGATCGGGCTTTTGGAAGTCCAGCCATCCCAGATCCGACAGCGTGGGTGGATGAACATTATTTTCTGGCTAATTTTGCCAATACTCTCGCCCACCTCCAAGAAAATTTATCTGATGAGAGTTGCGAAATCGCCGAGAGTGCTGAGTCTGGCGAGGCGAGATTGTCGCTCGATGCTAAAATTAGAGATATATTGAAAGCTAATTTTAGCGATGACTGTTGGCAGTATGTCGAAAGTTTGTTGTGAGTTCGGTAATATTAATAAATATTTGTAGGTTGATAAATTTTGAGTGTCAATTAAGCTGTTGCAGATTTAAATTGTCTATTTCAACCGATGATTGAAAATCATTAAATTGTCTCCCGTCTTCGCTTCGGACATTCCTTGATAAATTGTAACTTTTTATACTTTAGGTTGGTCGAAAATTAGGGTTGATAGGAATTGCGATCGATCGCAAAAACTCAGCACTTTCTTCGGGTAAAGCAGTATTGATAAACATCCCGCTACCCAACTCAAACCCAGCCTGCTTCGACACTCTGGGAATAATGGCGATATACCAGTGGAAGTATTTTGTTGCTTGTTCCGCCGTTGGTACCGATCGAATACTATAGTTGTAATCTGGATTGTTCAATCCGTAATAAAGCTGAGCGAGTACAGTTTTCAAAGTATCAGCCAGATCCGTAATTTCCGCATCAGTAATATCATCAAACGAAGATGAATGTCGGCGCGGAAAAATCCAGATATGAAACGGTGAAAGTGCAGCGTAAGGAATAAAAGCCACGAAATATTTGCTCTCAAAAATTACTCTTTCACCTGCCGCTAATTCATCTTCCAAAGTCCTGCAAAATAGACATTCTCCCGTATCATCAAAATAGCGAACTGCTGCATCGATGCGGCTGCGAAATTGGCTGGGGACAACGGGCGTCGCTGCTATCTGCGAATGAGGATGTTCAAGAGAAGTTCCGGCACTTTCCCCGTGATTTTTGAAGATCACAATTGTTTCAACGTGGGGATATTTTCTAATTTCTAAATAGCGATAACGATAGACTAAAAGTATGTCCGTTACTTCTTCAACGGTCAACAAAGCAGTCGTCAAATCGTGTCGCGGGTGTTCCACAATTACTTCGTGAAAGCCGATTCCCGACATCATGCGGTGAATTCCCGATGATATCCTGATCCGTTCTGCTGTCGGCGACAGGGCGGGATATTTGTTGCCAATTGCGCGGACTTTCCATCCCGTGCGATCGCCCAAACGGCAAGTTTCTAATGTGCCATCTTCTTCGTTACCCACGCAAAACGGGCAGTCTGGGCGGTGTGAGGGTAGGAATGCGGGTATTTTTTTTGTGTTGGCGAATTGGTCAGGTCTTTTTGCGCGATCGGTGGCGATGATTACCCAATCTCTGGTAATTAGATTTTGTCTAAGTTCAGACATTTTCTTACCTTTTGTTTCAGGGTTGAGCCGTTTCTTATGGTAAGATAGGAGTTTGCCTGATGTCACTGCTAATTGTAATTTTTTAACAAATCTTGACTTGAATATGTCTGTAAATGTGGCTATGTGCGATCGGCAAATTCAAAAGAAATTCAAACACGCTGCCGATTTTGGTGTTTCAGGCAATTACAATTTGCAGACAGCAGCAGCATTTGCAGCAGCTATTCAAACTCATGTCCAGAAACAGGGAGTGCAGGAGATTGAGGGTACTTATCGCAGGCAACCTGTAAAGCACTACTTTGACCCTGCGACTAATTTAAATGTTATAGTGGACGCAGGAGACAATTTTATTAGCGGCTGGAAACTGAATTCTGCCCAAATTGCTGAATTAAGTGCGACTGGAGATATTGGAGGTGGATAAATATGGATAAGTACATCAAGTTATTAGAAGAGTTTGCAGGCAGTAAAATCAGCGCTGATGAGTTTGAACGGCGGTTTCTACAATTGTTTAAGAGTGACAATAACCTCCAGCCGGGGAGAGAATTTAAGATTTTAGACAAGTTGTTTTCCGATGTTGATGCTTATTGCAGCGACCCGGATTTGATTGAAGACCCTCGATTTGATATTGGTGAGGTTCAATTGCGAGTATCTGCCCAGGAAACGCTGGATCAGTTGCTAAACTTAACAACAGTTTTAACAAGTGAGAAATAAGAATCAAAACCATCCACGTGCATCAGCGGTTAAAATTTATCACCCAGCCATTCCCTCCCCCTCGCCAACAACTCATCCAAACTTTCCACGGGCCAAAACCGCACCTTTCCATCCTGCGAACCAGTTATTAAAAACTTCCCATCCCGACTAAAACAAATACTATAAATCGGAGTTTTCAACTCCACAAAATCAGCCTCACCTTTGAGTAAATTACCCTGATAGCCACTAAACTCGGCCAGTAAATTCCCCTGCAAGTCCCACAATTTGGCGGTGCCGTCTTGTGATGCAGTGGCGATCGTATCTCCTGTTGGGCTAAAACTGACACTCCATACCGAGTCATTATGTCCGGTGAATGTTACCAAGCAGTTGCCCTGCAAGTCCCACAATTTGGCGGTTTTGTCTTTTGAGGTAGTGGCGATCGCATCTCCTGTGGGGCTAAAACAGATACTTGTTACCCTGTCATTATGTCCGGTGAATGTTACCAAGCAGTTGCCCTGCAAGGCCCACAATTTAGCAGTTTTGTCAGATGAGGCAGTCGCAATCGCATCTCCTTCAGGGTTAAAACTGACACTATTTACCGAGTCATTATGTCCGGTGAATGTTAGCAAGCAGTTGCCCTGCAAGTCCCACAATTTGGCTGTTTTGTTTTGTGAGGCAGTAGCGATCGCATCTCCTGAGGGGCTAAAACAGATACTTGTTACCCTGTCATTATGTCCGGTGAATGTTGCCAAGCAGTTGCCCTGCAAGTCCCACAATTTAGCAGTTTTGTCAGATGAGGCAGTCGCGATCGTATCTCCATTCGGGCTAAAACTGACACTTCTTACCCAGTCATTATGTCCGATGAATGTTACCAAGCAGTTGCCCTGTAAATCCCAGAACTTGGCGGTTTTGTCATCTAATGCAGTAGCGATCATCTCATCTCCTGTTGGGCTAAAATTGACACTTCTTACCGAGTCATTATGTGCGGCGAAAGTCGCCAAATAGTTGTCTTGCAGTTCCCATAATTTGGCAGTGTCGTCAGATGAAGCAGTGGCGATCGCATCTCCTTTCGGGCTAAAACTCACACTATTTACCGGGAAACGATGTTCGATGAAAGTTATCAAACATTTGCCTTCCAAGTTCCATAATTTGGCGGTGCCGTCATGTGATGCAGTGGCGATCGTCTTTCCTGTAGAACTAAAACTAAGACTATTTACCGACGAGTTATTATATTCGTCGGTGAATGTTGCTAAGCAGTTGCCTTGCAGTTCCCATAATTTGGCAGTGTCGTCATATGAGGCAGTAGCGATCGTATCTCCTGTGGGGCTAAAACTGACACTTGTTACCGAGTCATTATGTCCAGTGAAAGTTACTAAGCAGTTGCCCTGCAAGTCCCATAATTTGGCGGTTTTGTCAACTGAAGCAGTAGCGATCGCATCTCCATTCGGGCTAAAACTGACACTCCATACCGATTTATAATGTCCGGTGAATGTTAACAAGCAGTTGCCCTGTAAATCCCACAATTTTGCTGTTTTGTCAGATGAGGCAGTCGCGATCGTATCTCCTGTGGGGCTAAAACTGATACTTGTTACCGATTGCTTATGTCCGGTGAATGTGACCAAACAGTTTCCCTGTAAGTCCCACAATTTTGCTTTTTTGTCAAATGAAGCAGTAGCGATCGTATCTCCATTCGGGCTAAAACTGACACTCCATACCGATTTCTTATGTCCGGTGAATGTTGCCAAGCAATTGCCCTGTAAATCCCATAATTTGGCGGTGTTGTCAGATGAGGCAGTAGCGATCACATCTCCTTTCGGGCTAAAACTGACACTTGTTACCCAGCCACGATGTCCAATCAATACACGCGGTTTGCGGATTTTAGCGATAATTACTTGCAAAGCGGACAAAGGAGTAACTGTGGGATATTCGGAAAGCGGGGGATTATCTGGTATCCACTGCTTTAAATCTTCTCCTGCTTTGATAGCTGCCCGCAAGGCTTCTATTTGCTTTCCCTCGAAATGAAAAAGCTCTAAGGCATTGCGTCCAGCTTCTTCAATTTTAAAAACTTCCCTGAATTGTTTACGGAATGCTCTTAATGATTTATTATTTTTCTTTAGTTCTTGCCGTTCATCATCTCGACTGGCATCTAAAAAATCATTATCCTCATCGCTTAAACGTTTCCCCACTTTCCACTGCAACGCATCATCCAACGCTTGGCCGTGTAGCAGTCGGGAAGTATCTTGACGATTTGAGGCGATCCAAGCGGCGAAGTTTTCCTGGTAGGGGCGGAGTTTCGCTAATTCTTGCTGTACCCAATCGAGGTTAAAAATAGCGGCGTATATGGGATTATAAACTTGTAGATATCCGTTGCGTTTGACGACTAATCCTGAGAGTTGTAACCTTCTTTGATCGAGACTATTATCAGCACAGATTTTCCGATCCGCGTCCGTCAGTATTTGCTGATAAATACCGAGCAGTAGCGCCGTGCGGTCTTGATAGTCAAGCAGCAAGCGACGCCTAATAGTCTTAAAGTGTTCTTGTTCGTCATTCGCTTCCCAATTGTCAATGACATACTTTTTTACTAAATCTTCCACATCAGCAGTCCGACTTGCAGATTTATAGACCATCAGTTGGCACAGCTTTTGCATCAAAAAAGGTTGCCCGTTTGTCCACTGAAAAACCTCAGCTAATATCTCCTCCGATATCTCCTGCGATCGCTCTCCCATTAAGCCAGGAATTAAAGCAGGTTTAGCTTCATCAAAAGTAAAGCCTGTTAAATCAATAGCCTTGCCAATATTAAAAGGTGTTCGGTCTTTATCGCGAATCAAATCTGCTGGTGTCGCAACTCCCAAAAGACAAAAGGTAAGGCGCTTATATTCAGAATTAATCGCTCTTTTGTTATAGCAAGCGCGAATCAATAGAAAAAAATCATCTTTCCAGCTTAGATTTAAAATCGAATCAATTTCATCAATAAAAATCACAATGTTTTGCGAAATTTCTGTCAATAAAACATCTTCAATAAACTGACTTAATCGCTGAGACGGTGACAGCAATTGTCGCTGCTGCCACCAACTGTCACTATCCACCTTTCTTGAGAGTGCGCCACCCCGAACCAACTCAGAAATAATCCCAAAATACCAGTAGTCTGAAGTTTCGCTACCGATATCTGTTAAATCTATAGCAATACATTTAAAGCCTGCTTTTTCGCGCAAGCGTTTCATCGTTTGTACTTGCAAGCTAGACTTACCCATTTGTCTGGAGTTCAACACATAACAAAATTCTCCTGCTATCAAACTTGCATAAAGTTCACTGTCTGCAAGACGCTTAACATAGGTAGGATGTTCGTACTCTAAAGAACCACCAACTTGATATTGATAAACCGTCATAATCTGGTTTTACTCCCGACTCTAATCTCGAAATTTTTCGGCAAAATAATCCCGATATAACCGACAGCTAGAAGTGATACCATGCTGATGCCGCTTGACTAAACCCGTACTCAGCAACTTAAATTCTAGCACCTGTTCTAATTTTACCGAACTGTCTGCAAGTACAACTTGTTTAAGAGCGAGTTTGAGCTCAGAATATTTTTGCAAATCCGTCCAGTGACGATACAAGTGCTCGCCGTAAATTCCCACGTCTGTAGCTGCATTGTGCAAAACTTCTGCTAAAGATAGATTGGAATCATGCAAATGATACAGTGCCTTGCGTACTAGATAAGGATAACCACCAACTATTGCCATCAATGCTATCACTTCATCAGTTCCCCAGGATAATTGATGGCGGCGGGCTAAATCTAGAATATTTGGCTGGTTAAATTCGGTCAACTCTACTGAAAAACCGACATTAAAGGGTGATTGATTATGAGGTAATTCCACGTAAACATTTGTAGAATGAAGCAGCACCATTCGTAAGTTTTTCCAAATGTCAGTTTTCTTAGTTTCTTCAAACCAGCTTCGTAACATCTTCAGAAATTCTTGGGCAGTTTTCTCATAATGAAAAATACAGTCGATTTCTTCTAAAGCCAAGACCAAAGGACAATTTATAGCTTCTAAAACTTCAGTTTGAAAGTATTTTTTGCAGTTTACGAGAATGCCCCCGCGCGCCTGCAAATCGATATTACATTCTAGTTTTAGCTTTTCGCTGATATTGAAGCAAAACCATTCAAAAAATTTATTTGTGTTGTTCAATACGTCTTCTTCAGCATCTCTAAAATCTAAACGTACTAACCGATACTCATTTATTTGTGCATTTTTTATGATGCGATTTAATAGAGAAGTTTTTCCCATTAATTTGGGAGCTTTAATGCGAATCATTGACCCCGGTCTTAAAATCTGCTGATAACAGTCAGCTTCCATTCTGGAACGCTCTATATAAAACTCAGAATTTAATGGCACTATCTCTTCTGGAACTTCTAATATTTTTCGAGGTTCAGGGCTTCTTTCCCCAAATTCCTTTAATAACTTTTCACAAACTAATTCGGGTTTGTATTGTACAAATAATTTAATCAAATCATCGCGTTGCGTATATGCACCCGGTTTATTTTCCACCCCAAACAATTTGCAAATCTTTGATATATTGGAAGAAACCGCCGTTCGATCTTTATGTAAAACTTGAGAAGTTTCTGCATCCAATCGACCTTGCAAGAACATCTCTAGCACTGAATGCTGTGTAGAAGTAATATTTTTATAGATCGCCTCAAACTCCTGTTTTGTCATCTTCCCCATGCCGATTCAGCCTCGATCGCGCTTCTTTCTCTTAAATTAGCATAAATCAGAGCTTTAGCGTAGTTGTCCTGTCAATTCCTGGTGAGTTTTCACAATTTTATAAGTCAAACATGATTTGTGAGTTTTTTTTCACAAACTCTTTCACAAATTATTCAAGCCCAACTCACAATCTCTCCAAATTTTTACCTGACAACTAATTTGGGAGTCTAAATTAACGATCGCCCGCGAACACAAACAATCCAGATATTCTAAAGTTACGCATCAAAACCAAAGAAACCGGGTTTTTCGCAGTTGATGCGCTGTAACGAAATATTCCCGCAAAAACCCGGTTTCTGGCCACCCGTGCATAAGTCCCATGAAACTTAAAACCATGAAACTAGAAAAACATAATCCGGACAAGACTAAATTAGCTAAAAAGGTAAAGCAAGTGAAAAAATCTGACAATTCAAACATCAAGTGGTTGATCCAGGAAGTTGTAGTACCGATCGCGATCGCCCTAATTCCTGCCCTAATTCCCTTAGCCACAGCGTCGATCGCCCCTCCAAATCCCCAACAACCGCCAAATCCAGCGATCGATCGCACAATTCCACCGTCAAAATGATGTTTTGTGCGATCGCTCTTAGAAAGGGCGATCGTACAACCGTATAAGACAACAATATCGATCGCAAATTTATGTCTCTAATCCTAACAGTCTCTTCACCTCTGCTAGCGGCACAGAAGGCTGATTTGCCTCTTCTTCCTTCGCCGCCCTCAAATCCATCAAATCTTCTATATCAGCAATTAATTCTTGCAATGCTTCAAATTCTTCGTAAGGTATCACCGCAAATTCCTTTTTGCCATTTTTGGTAATAAACTCAGGATGTAACTGAATCATGGGTATTTCCTCCAATCGTTTAAGAGTAAGCATCTTTTCTGTGTTTGACGCGGTAGATTACCAAAACATCTCCCTCAATTTCAAACAAAACTCGGTAATCTCCTACCCGCAACCGATATTCGGGCGTATAATTAGTTAAGCGTTTCACATCTCCTGCTAGGTTATTTTGCATTAACTCAATCTTGGTCAAAACTCGGTGTTGTACCTCTGCTGGCAAAGATGCTAAATCTTTGACTGCTTTCGGCTTAAACTCAACTTGATAATTCATCAAACTGTCGCCTATCTACAGGATAACTGATAAGCAACCAATTGTATCATCTTACGCCAACTGTAACTGCACATTCTGCAACTTGCAAATCGCTTTCAACACTTGCGCCAACAAGAGCGATCGCTCTCTATCAATCAAATTCAATTCCGGTAAAATCTGATAAGTGCAAGGATTCCCCCGCGTCACCCGCACAAACCGATAACTTTCCCCATTCGTAGTCAATCCCCAAACTGACGATTGCTGCTGCAAACTTTTATAAGCATAAGTCAGCAATTGTGGCAAACCGGCCAAAGGAGCGATCGCACTATTTTTCGCCTCCACTACCAAAATCCAAAACGGTGTCGCCCCTATCTCCGCATCCGGCTGATTTACTGCTAAAATATCCAACCGGCCTTTAATTAAAGTATCCTTATCTTCAACTTCAATGGGTATGCTATCCTCCATTGTCAGTACGATCGGAATATCAAAAAATCCTGTTAATCTCATCAAAGGTGAAAGCACTAAAAACTTAACGAGTTCTTCTGAAACTTTTCCGGCGGATAGGTATCGTCGAAAGTCATTTCTAAGTTTCAATAGTTCCTGCTGTTCTGATTCTGTCAGCGGTTCCAGAGAGAAAAAATCAGTGAAGCCTTCTCCTTCTAACTCTTCGAGTTTGAGAAGGTGGCGAACGTCATTTAACGAAAGTTGGCTTGCTTCTAAATTTTGAGTCATGGCTTTTGTGCGATCGCTGATCCATTCAACTATATTATAAAAGCATTTTCATAGAAATAGCAAAACTCCGCAAATTCAAAGCATAAAAAAATGCCCGGATCAAAACTGATGCCCATTCAGTATCTCTTTGATGAAAATTAGGTAATTGGTAATCGGTAATCGATCCCGATTTTTACACAAGTATTCAAAGTCTTAAGGAAAATAAACATACTTTTACCCCAACTTATGCACAAAATAGCTAAAAAGAGTAAGTTAACTAAAAACTAACAGCGATGTCACAAGATACGATCGAATCAATCCTCCAAGAAAAACGCCTGTTTCAGCCGCCTGCTGAATTCTCCCAAAAAGCTCACATCAAAAGCCTAGAAGAGTACCAAGCCCTCTACGACAAAGCCAAAGCTGACCCCCAAGCATTCTGGGCCGAACTCGCTACCCAAGAATTAGACTGGTTTCAAAACTGGGATACCGTGCTCGACTGGCAGCCGCCCTTTGCTAAATGGTTTGTCAACGGTAAAATTAACATTTCTTACAATTGTCTGGACAGACATTTAACAACTTGGCGAAAAAATAAAGCCGCCCTTATCTGGGAAGGCGAACCCGGAGACTCCCGCACCCTGACTTACGCCCAACTCCACCGCGAAGTCTGTCAAATGGCTAACGTCATCAAAGAATTGGGTGTCCAAAAGGGCGATCGCGTCGGCATTTATATGCCCATGATTCCCGAAGCTGCGATCGCCATGTTAGCCTGTGCCAGAATCGGTGCAGTACACAGCGTCGTCTTTGGCGGATTTAGTGCAGAAGCTTTGCGCGATCGCCTCAACGACGGCCAAGCAAAACTCGTGATCACCGCAGACGGCGGCTTCCGCAAAGACGCAGCAGTCGGCCTCAAAGTACAAGTAGACAAAGCCCTCGCCAACAACGCTGCACCCAGCGTTACCAACGTTCTCGTCGTCCAGCGTACCAAACAAGAAGTGCAAATGGAACCAGGGCGCGATCGCTGGTGGCACGAATTGCAAAAAAACGCCTCCGCAGATTGTCCCGCCGAACCGATGGATAGCGAAGATATGCTATTCATTCTCTACACTTCAGGAAGTACCGGCAAACCGAAAGGAGTCGTCCACACCACAGGCGGCTACAACCTTTACACCCACATGACAACCAAGTGGATATTCGACCTCCAAGATACCGATGTTTACTGGTGCACCGCCGACGTAGGTTGGATTACAGGGCACAGTTACATAGTCTACGGCCCCCTTTCCAACGGTGCAACAACTGTCATGTACGAAGGTGCTCCGCGCGCATCGAATCCCGGTTGTTTTTGGGATGTAATCGAAAAATACGGCGTCACTGTTTTCTACACCGCACCAACAGCAATTCGCACCTTTATGAAGATGGGCGAAGAGTTGCCGAATGCCAGAGATTTATCATCTTTACGATTGTTAGGAACTGTCGGCGAACCGATCAATCCTGAAGCTTGGATGTGGTATCAGCGCGTAATTGGCAACTCGAATTGTCCGATAGTCGATACTTGGTGGCAAACAGAAACCGGGGGAATTATGATTACTTCATTGCCAGGTGCAATCCCCACAAAACCCGGTTCTGCAACCCTTCCGTTCCCCGGAATTGTTGCCGATATCGTTGACCAAGATGGCGAACCAGTAACTAATCAAAGCGGCGGTTATTTAGTAGTCAAACATCCTTGGCCGGGAATGATGCGTACACTTTACAACGATCCCGATCGCTTCCGCCGCACTTATTGGGAATATTTGCACCCAAAAGATGGCCAATTCGTGTACTTTGCGGGGGACGGCGCGCACAAAGATAAAGACGGTTATTTCTGGGTAATGGGCCGCGTTGACGACGTGATTAATGTCGCCGGACACCGACTCGGTACGATGGAAGTTGAATCGGCTTTGGTGTCTCATCCAGCGGTGGCGGAAGCTGCGGTTGTGGGGAAACCGGATGAGATTAAGGGTGAGGAAATTGTGGCGTTTGTGACGTTGCAAAATACTCAGCAGCCTAGTGATGAATTGATTAAGGAATTGAAGCAGCACGTTGTGAAGGAAATTGGGGCGATCGCCCGTCCCGGCGAAATTCGCTTTACCGATGCTTTGCCGAAAACTCGCAGCGGAAAGATTATGCGGCGTTTGTTGCGTTCTTTGGCTGCTGGTTTGGAGGTGACAGGGGATACTTCTACTTTGGAAGATCGGACGGTGTTGGATAAGTTGCGGGCTGATTCCTAGGGGTATTTTTGCAACCGCAGATGTAGGCTGATTAACGCAGATGAACGCAGATAAGATTACATCTGCGTTCATCTGCGGTTTAATTGTTAATTCCGTTATTTACCTCGCCACAAATGAACGGCATCGCTGTTAATTTGCGACCTTACTTGCAGCCAATCTTCTAGCAAGTAGTCATCATCGACTGCTTCTGAATGCTGTTCGTCTTTGAGAATTGCTAAGACGTGAACTCCAGACGGATAGTTGACATGACGGATTTCTGGGTCATATCCTAAGTCTTGAATTTTTGCTAAAATGCGATCGACTGCACCAGCAACAGTTAAATCGACGGCCAGAATAATTTGACCGAGTTTAGCACCAGGTTTTACACACTCCAAAACAGCCATTATTCTTTCTCCTTGTAGTTGCAACGGTACACTTGAGGGCGATTTTCGACTTTTCGGGGTTGAGTTACAGATTCTAATTCAACCCGGTAGCGATCGGCTCGTTTTTGGCACTCCTGTTTCGCTTGGTTGGGGTTATCCGCTAAAATCGGCTCATCCCAACGTTCTGGTTCTTTTTCTGGATCTTGAATCATAATTAAATTGCTCCTTTGTTGGACGTTCAACTTCGGGGAAGTCGTCTTGGCATGGTGCGGTAACATTGTGCCAAGGCGCATTTCTCTGCTATGATTGTACTGCATTTTTCAGTATAATTGCAGTATGAGTAAAAACGTTAAAGTTCTAACCATCCGACTCCCTGAAGTAGAAATGCTTCGGCTAGAAGCTTATTGCGCGAACAGCGGTAGAACAAAAACCGATGTGATTCGCGAACAGATTAGGAATTTAAAAGTTGAAGATAACTCGCTTTACCCCGATTGATCGCCTTGGTTGATTTACGCGCGATCGCCCGTCCCGGCGAAATTCGATTTACCGATGCTTTGCCGAAAACTCGCAGCGGAAAGATTATGCGGCGTTTGTTGCGTTCTTTGGCCGCTGGAGAAGAGGTTTCTGGGGATACTTCGACCTTGGAAGATCGGACAGTTTTGGATAAGTTGCGGGCTGATTCTTAGGGGTATTTTGTAACCGCAGATGAACGCAGATGAACACAAATGAACGCAGATGTGTTTTGATCTGCGTTCATCTGCCTTTATCTGCGGCTGTATATAATTTTAGATCGACCGCCAGCATAATTTGACCAGTTTTTACACCGGGTTTTACATACTCTAGAACAGCCATTACTCTTTCTCCTGGTAGTTGCAACGGTACATTTATTGCATTCAGCAGCAAACTCATGTACAATTAACCCAATATGTGAATCAAATCTCAAGTTTAACAGGGTGCGAAATATGGCAACTAGAATTCCGAACCTGCAAATAACTCAAGTAGTTGATGGCGATACTGTCAAAGTTGCTCTCAACGGCAAAACCGAGTCTCTGCGGCTGATTTGCGTCGATACAGAAGAAAGTTACTCTAACACTTCAAAGCCTGTAACTGCCGCAGGGAAAGCAGCTTCGGAAATGGCTAAACAATACTTCGCTACAGCAAATGGTGGGCTTGCTAAAATTGACATTGAATTTGATACAGACGATCCGGTTGAAATTGCTCTAGAAAAACACCGTGACAACTACGGGCGCCTCTTATGTTACGTACATAAAGATGGAGAAAATTACAATCTAAAACTGATTAAAGAAGGCTGGAGTCCCTACTTTATGAAATACGGGCGATCGAGATTGTATCACCGACAAATGACCGAGGCAGAATCGGCAGCCAAAGCTTACAATCTGATGATTTGGGATCCGATTACCAATGCCAAGATTCCCTCTCGCAACTATGCTAATTTGCTGCCTTGGTGGTCGATGCGAGGCTCGATTGTTGAAGAGTTTCGATTGTCGGAAGCAAGGGACGGAGCACTTTCTGTGAGATTGCACTACCCAAAAATTTTAGCAGCTTCCGAGAAAGCTAAATCTATTACTATTTTCTGCGACTTGCAGGCAGGAATTAATAAATGGATCGGCGGCAATGCCCTGATTTATGCAGGTTCAGTTTATCATAAATTAGATTTGTGGATACCCGATGCCGAAACTTATGAAATGGCTCCTTTGAAGCGGTTGATTGAAAAGCGTTATGCAGGTCAAGGACGCGGTTACGTGTATATCAGCGGCAAGGTTGAACAGTACAAAAGCAAGCCTCAAATAATTTTGAAGAATATCAAACAGTTTTCTGACTTTCCCCCAGAAAGTTGAATTAAAAATGAAGTTAATTAAGCAAATAGAGAGCAATCCTCAGAAAGCATCGCCCTCTCTTCGGCCACGATCTTCTCTTTTTCCGATATCTGCGGTATTTATTGCTGCATTGAAGGAGTATTAAAAAATCGACATCCCAAGGGATTGCTGCGTACAGTTCGATTTTCCGGAGCCGCCGCCGTCGCACTAGGTTGAACGGTTACGGTATTAGTCTCTGAAACCACAAAAGATTTAGAAGTGCTAATAGTTTTTGAGCGATCGCCAGTAGAAGTGTTAGCACCATTCTGCTGGTTAGTGGTTGTTATATTCTTATCTCCCGTTAAATTTATATTTGATTCAACAGCCGTTTGTGCTTGACAAGGACAGGCTGTCAGAGCCGAAATTGCTGCCAAGCCCAGAGCCAAAAAATAGCCATTTGATTTAATCATGTTTTTTTAAATCCTAACTTCAGGAACTATCGAAGATATGTTAAGATATTAATTGAATTTAAAAATAATTCCTAGAGTGTTTGTGCGGATCTTTTTTTTACAAGTAATTCAGTATTTTTATCTACAAAATAAAGATTGAATGACGATATTAGTCCCAAAAATGTGAAGTTTTAGTAAAGCTCATGTGTTTGTACTTAGAAAAAAGATTAAGACATCTTCCTCGGCGTTTTAATCCGCGTCAGAAAGCGAAAACTGATTGAGGTTCAAAACTTGTATTTGTTGCAATAATTCGGGATTCCCGCAAAAAAGTTTAAGTCCTGGCGCGAGCTGACTGATAACTAATATTAATTATTTTAAAATAACCGTTATAAGTTTATAGTGAGGACTTTAGTCGTCTGACTTTTATGAGGACTGAAGTCCCCACTACAAACAAAATCAAAAAGAGAACGAAGTTCTCAAGACACCCACCGTAATCGGATCGCTATTGCGAGTGTGATCTGGTTGAAAAATCACCATTACTCCTGGAGTAACGCTGATATTATCGCTCACCTGCCAGCGGTAGAACATCTCTACATGAGTAGTCGTTCCCGGTTGGCCGCCTTTGCGCCCTAAACCCGTATCTAAAAAATCGGGAATATTGTTGCCTGTCGGTAAATTACTGCTAACAATTTTAGGAGGTTGCCCGATATAAATCCCCCCCAAATTTCCAGTGCCAAATAAATCTGGAAAATTCACAAACACCATATAATTTGTAGTGGCCACACTCCCAGATTTACCCGGAATCCGAGAATTAGTATAACCAGCCCAACCTCCCAAGGAAATACGCGAAGAAACCCGCCAATTTACAGTTGCTCCCACAGCATTCGTTTGGAGGGATGCTGATTTGCTGGTACTGGGATTAACAGCAGTTAATTGACTGTCTCCCGCCAGACCAAGCAAATTGCCGTTAGGCGAATAGTCGTTGACATAATAAACAGTAATATCTAGTGGATCGGCGGGAGTGAGAGTTAATTGCAATCCCAGTGTATTGTGTCCGCTCGGCCCGTTAGAACTGACAAAAAAACCGGGAACTGTAGTAGAATAAACAGCTTGCAAACTCGCTCTTTTGGCAAATTGCCAGTCAATTCCCGCGCCGCCTTGACCGAGACCGATGTTCAAAATAGGGTTTCTTTGAGCGAAGGTTGAAATCGGGCCAGAAGCGGCGCTTTCAGCTCGATTCGGTCCTCGGAAACCGCTAATCATGTTAACTCCTGCTGTCCCTCCAATTACTGCTAATTTATCGCCTACCAGAAAGCGATAGTTAAGATCGCTGAGGGTAAGGGCAGAATTTTCGCCAAAATCGTAAGCAAGGTTTACGTCTTCGGTTAATTGCGGTGATGTCTTTCCTCTCTGATTTAAAAGACCGATGAATAAGTTACTGCGGGGAGTGAATTGAGCCGTTAAATATAACTGACTTAAAGCGATAGTGTTGATATTTGTGCCGGGGTCTTTCGTATCTCTTTTGCCATCTCTAGGAGCGCGATCGGCACGGTTGGGACTGCGACCTTGTATCCCCACAATTGTCAATCCTGATAGCTTGACTGTCGGCGAAAATTGATTGGCTTCTACTTCTGTTATTCGCGCTTCTAATAAGTCGGTGCGCCCTCGCAGTACGGCGATATCGGCTGCAAATTCTTCTTGCAGTTTTTGAATTTTTACCAAGTCTTCTTGCTTGACTCTGTTTTCATTGCCTGTGTCAATTAATTCTCTAATTTTATCTAAACAAGCATTGACTCCGGCTGCAAATTCATAGCGGGTTAAAGCGCGGTTGCCACGAAAGGTACTGTCGGGATATCCAGCTATACAACCGTATCTCTCTACTAAGGATTGCAGTGCTTGAAATGCCCAATCAGTGGGTTTTACATCGCTGAGTTGAGAGACAGATGTAACTTGTTCTGTGCTTTCCTCTGAGATTGGTTCACTCTGGTTTTCAATAGTTGTTGGAGATTCAAGTAAACTGGCATCGGCTGGGAGATTTTGATTGGCTGATTGAGGATTTTCGACTAATATTTTCTGGAGTGAGTCAACTGCAATTTCGGTAGGGGCTGGTTCAGCAAGAGTTGCAGGAGTAGGGGAAGACTGGGGTAAGCTGGGTGTGGATGGTGGGATAGACCGATCGACAAATTGCTGATTTTCCGGTAAGATTGTCTCCGGTGCCTCAACTGCAATTACGGAAATTGCAGTTGGGGTGCGTTGAGCCTGGTTTTCAATCACAGCGGGAGATTCGGGTAAACTTGGTTGTGCTAATGCTGGAAGGCTAAATAGTCCTTGCAATCCCCATCCGAGGATTAAGCCTGTGAGAATTTGTCGGTTTGGGCGATCGTCTTTTTGATTGAGATTTTGCATTTTCAGTTGTTATACTTGGTGCTTGTTGATTGAAGATATGTGAAAACGAGACGACCCGATCAAAAATGACGCTATGAAATTAAAGATATTAGTAGTGAACTGCGCCGGAGAAACCTGAAAATCTCTGCCGAAGTGTAGTTAATGTAGCTAACATTAAATACCTGCTACTTGTCGCCAAAAATAACTCACAATCTCGTCATATTTGGGTGTTTTAGCATTCCTAATTAGATCGATCACATTGGCATTAATCTGATTGATTTGATGGAAAATTACGATATAGTCATCAATATGCTGTTAATGTGATAACTGATACCAGTTTAAAAAATAATGTAACAGTCGTCAAGCTCCAAACCAGATAAAATAAGTTATTTCCAACTTTTGCATCTAAAATCACCTGACTTTTTGTGGCAACTGAATCGCCAGTGTGTTGATAGTTGTTTTACTATTGCGCAGGGATAGATACCCCGCCAGCCCACATCAGCAAATATTTGCAACACAAACGGAACAATCAAGACTGCTCTCGGGGATAGGGTACTGAATTTTAGCGCCTCGGATTTTTCTCTAACTAAGTATTCTTACGGTTGACAAAGCAAATTAATTATGTTTTTTTTATAACGCTAAATCACTTCATACTATAATGGTATTATCAAAAATCTGTAGCTGCCCATAGCTGCGGCATCCATCCAAACTCCAGAGATTTAAAAGCTATGTGCCAATTACTGGGAATGAACTGCAATGTTCCAACAGATATTTGCTTCTCTTTTGAAGGTTTTTCTGCAAGAGGTGGTCGAACAGACATTCATCAAGACGGTTGGGGAATTGCTTTTTTTGAAGGCTTGGGATGTCGCCTGTTTATAGACTCAAAACCTGCGGTTGCTTCTCCGCTTGCTGAAGTAGTGCGTCGCTATCCCATTCACTCAACTAACGTCATTGCTCATATTCGTAAAGCTACTCAAGGGGAAATTGCTCTAGAAAACTGTCACCCTTTTATTCGGGAACTTTGGGGGCGGTATTGGGTATTTGCCCACAATGGAAATCTGGAAAACTTTAATCCTGAAAGTGCCGGGATTTACAAACCAGTCGGCAAGACTGATAGCGAAAAAGCTTTTTGTTTAATATTAGAAAAGCTGCGAGAAAGTTTTCCTCACAATAAACCTACTGTGACGGAAATTTACGTGGTTCTCAACGAAATTACTAAAAATCTTGCCGTTCAAGGAATTTTCAACTATTTACTTTCTGATGGAGAACACTTGTTTGCACACTGTTCTACTAATCTGCATTATATTGTGCGACAAGCACCTTTTGCCAGCGCGCACTCGATCGATGAAGATGTAACTGTGGATTTCCGGGAATTGACCAAAGAGGACGATCGCGTCGCGGTGATTGCCACTTTCCCGCTCACTGATAACGAAGTCTGGACGCAAATAGAACCGGGAAAATTGCTGGTATTTCAGGATGGTTTGCCTGTTATTTGAAAGCCGAATTAAAAAAAGATTAATGAAATTAAACCTTGTTGCATATTAGCTTTCCAAGTGTATACTTTGACTTTATATGGTTCCAAAATTATTAATTCATATTCAACTAATGCTCTTTGAGGACTCTAGGAAAATCGATTTTATTTCAGACAGCAATTCGCTGAGATAGTATAGCCTGTTGATTTTTATATGAATTCTCACACAGCACCAAAGTTACATTAAGCTGTTCGACATTCAAACTGCACTATTTGTAGCTCAGACCCCATGCTGTAAGAGGTTCAAGCAATAAATTTAAATGACTAACAGCTTAAACATCTGTAACGAGGAAGGTTATGTAGGGCTTGCTGAATAAGCCTAAAAGCCTTACCTGAAAAGACTTTGACTCGCGATCGGCGCGGATAAAGTGTAAGACTATGAGCTAAAATTAGTCAAAAGCCATGCACAGCATCACTTTCGTTCATGTACCGAAAACTTGACTAGGGCCCCAAAAGCACCGTCCAACTTTGACCTTAACGATCGCGTGACAATTATCAGAGAATAATCGTTGGGTAATCATGGCAAAAATAATTCCGTGGTCAGAATTTGAAGTAGAATATGCCAAAAATTTCACCTGCTCAACGGGAGCTCCTGCCAAATCGTTTCGTATCGCCTTAGGGGCATTAATAATCAAAGAAAGATTAGGAACTAGCGATGCCGAAACAGTAGAACAAATAAGAGAAAACCCATACCTACAATACTTCCTAGGTCTGAGTGGCTATAGTAATGAAGCACCATTTGACTCATCCATGCTCGTTTATTTTCGGCAAAGAATAGGTGTCAATCTAGTCAATAAAATCAACGAAAAAATGGTCAAAGAGCAGACCGAAGTGCCAGGAGAGCTGGTTGAAAAAAAGTCATCAGAAATAAGTGAATCCAAAAATCAAGGAAAATTAATATTAGATGCAACCTGCGCGCCAGCCGACCTTAAATATCCGACCGACTTAGGACTATTAAATCAAGCAAGAGAGAATACTGAAAAAATCATAGATGCTCTACACAATCAAATTAAGTCACCTGTAAAAAAACCGAGGACATATCGAAACAGAGCCAGGAAAGAATACCTAGCCATAGCAAAATAACGAAAACCACGACGATAATCCAATACGGTTTACTTAAGGGTTGGGAGGCTTTAAAATATTAAAAATAGGAGGATTAGTTTTTATTCCAGTACCTCTGTGCTTGACTTTTTTGGATTTAAACTTTGAAACAGGTTTTTTGACAACTCTTGGG
>NZ_JAEQCX010000092.1:81977-82677 GCF_020738035.1 Microcoleus sp. PH2017_28_MFU_U_A | reverse complement strand
CCAAGAATACTGAAGAAAGAGCTTGGTTAGGAGATGTGTCATGCGTCCCACTGCAACAATCTGTTGCCGATTTAGATGTTGCTTTCAAGAACTTTTTCAACTCCTGCAAAGGTAAGAGAAAAGGGCGTAAAGTTGGATATCCTAAGTTCAAGAAAAGGACTAACAGCCAATCGGCACGTTTTAGAGTTGGAGGGTTTTCTCTCAAAGGTGATGGTGTCTATTTGGCTAAAATTGGAATTGTTAATCCAATATGGTCTAAAAGTCTTCCGTCTGAACCTAGCTCTGTGACGGTAATCAAGGACTGTGGAAACCGCTATTTCTTGAGTTTTGTTGTAGAACTTCAACCAATTCAGGTTGAAGCTAAAAACCCAAGTATCGGAATCGACCTAGGCATTAAAACTTTTGCAGTAATGAGTAATGGCGAGAAAGCCGAAAGTCCTAGCTATAAAAAGCCTTACCGAAAAGTACGCAAGCTACAACGCAAATTAGCTCGTCAGCCAAAAGATTCTAAAAGAAGGAATGTAACTCGCATTAAAATTGCCAAGTTACACAATCGAATTGCCGATACCCGCCAAGACTTCCTACACAAATTGTCAACCAAAATAGTCAACGAAAACCAAGTAATTATTTTGGAAGATTTGAACGTGTCGGGGATGGTCAAGAATCGTAAACTTGCCAGGGCAATTAGTCTGCAAGGATG
>NZ_JAEQCX010000092.1:0-81967 GCF_020738035.1 Microcoleus sp. PH2017_28_MFU_U_A | reverse complement strand
TGCTTTGCGTCAGTTGCGGCCTACCGCAAGATAGAGATGAAAACGCTGCTAGGAATATAGAAATGGTCGGCATGGGGCATCGGCACGACCTTAAATGTATGCTGAGACAGAGTAAGACTATGAAAGGTAGCATCAGTCGATGAGGCGTAAAGAATCCCCGCGCGTTTACGCCGGGGAGTATGTCAATGAGAGATTACTACCCGCTGAGGTGGTTGGGAGCTTTGGGATCGCAAGTCGAAATTCTGGTACCTTGGGACTTGCGAGAGAAAATAGCTGTAGAAATCCAAAATACTGGCAACTTATACCTATAGTCTTTTGCCCGATAATTATTAAAGCTATTGTGGAAAACTTGCATATTTCTGTGGAAAACCCCCTTTTTCCTGTGGAAAACCACAACTAAACGAAGTGCGATTGCTCTCACCAGATTGATAGGATTTAAAAAATTGGAGGAATTGCGATCGCCTTTCATCGCCTTCCTCCTTTATCACTCAACCTGCTTTTTACTGGAAATACAGCCTAAATCTTTCTTGCTTCATCCTTACCTCTTGCTGATTCCTTCTTCCCTCTCTTGCGCCTCGTAGCTAATTTGGTCGGAATGGTAAGCAGGCGGCTCAACGTGAATTAAGATGCGTACAGGGCTGAAACGTTCTTCCAAACGGGCTTCAACTTCTTCTGTAATCCGGTGAGCAGTTTCTACATCGACAGCATCGACAATCATGTGCATATCAATAAACACTTGACGCCCGATCAGCCCGCGAGAGGCGATCGAGTGACAATTAACAACTCCGGGCACATCCATGGCAATTGCTTGGATGACTTCCGGTGCGATCGCCATTTCATCCACCAACCAAGGCAAATTTTCCGTTAAAACTTTCCAACCGCTGTGAAATACCAAAAGAGCCACTGGAAAAGACAAAAACACGTCCAGGGATTGCAATTGAGGTATCTTGAAAATCTGACCTTGCCAAACACCAATCAACCCGCCGATGACCATAATTGTCACCCAAACATCGCTCATCGTGTGTTGGGCGTCAGCCACCAAAATCGCGCTACCGAGACGTTTGCCAACTCTGCGCTCGTAAAAAGTTACAAAAATATTAATCCCCAGTACCAGCAGCAAAATCCACAGTTCATTTGGGGATATTTTGACAGCTTTACCGCCGTGTAGCAGCCTTTCGACAGCACCGCTGAGAATTTCAAAACAGGCAATTCCCAGAAAAACTGCAATTCCCAGAGCTCCGAGAGCGTCAAATTTCTGGTGTCCGTAGGGATGATCGCGATCGGGTTGCGGATTGGCATAATGATTAGTTACCAATCCTAAAATATTATTAGCGCTGTCCGTGACGCTGTGCAAGGCATCTGCCAGCAAACTCAAGGAACCAGTCAGCCATCCCACGCCTGCTTTAATTGCCATCACTAGCAAGTTTAGCAATAAGGTAATGATTAAAACCTTGCGGACTTCGGAACGGTTATCGGCAACCATAGAATCTCCTCTATCAGCGATCGAGTTTTCTGGCTTCTAGTTTAAAGCGTATCAAGTCACGAAAGGTTAAAAGTATTATAGAATCTAGCTTGCAACTAGATTTATTTTCATTAATTTAGCCAAGCTTGTTGAGAGAAGTTTCAATTAATAGCATTCTCGCAGTCCAATTGAGCTGGAACGTACTTCTTTTGGGTTACTATATTTTTTAGCATTAACGATTGTATATTAAATTTCATTGCCCATGTCTCTTTCTCCGCTGACACTGAATTTAGTTGAAGGTTCTGTCTCGTTTAGCTTTTCCCCGGAAGCTGCGCGGGATTTGCAAAGTGCGATCGCCACTTTGATGGACAGCTTGAAAGCCGTAGCAGCCAAAACCGCTGGTGCTAAAGCTTCTCCCCAAAAACCGATGGAATATCGGTATGCAGGGGATGTATTTTTGGAGGTTTTCTGCAACCCAAATATTTGGGCGACGCCTTTTGCTGCGAAAGTGCTGATTACGGTTAGGGACGATCGCCTGCGCGTCACCACCGAAGCCGAACTGAGCCGCCTGCGCGACGATCTCGCTCAGTATATCGAACAAGTTGGTTGAGATGCTTCAACCTGAAACCCGTCGGTTTATCAAGGTTGCATTCTTAATGAATTAGCAGGTTTTGTCAAAGCTTAGTAGGGTGCGTCAGCTATGGTTATTTCATATATAATTAAAAAGCTCTGAGCTGACGCACCCTACGACCAAACTAAGAGGGCTGAAGCCCAACAACGTACCTCATCATTCTGAGAACCGCTATATCTCTAATTGACAAGCTCTAAGCTGAGGCAACCTACGACTTTTTTCTAACTGATAGCTATCAGCAGGCGAAGCCGACCATTCCCACATTGAACCTGCATAATTCTTAGCATCAAAGCCGAAACTTGTCAAGACCGAAGTCAACCACGCAGACCTAATTCCGCCACTACAATAAGTTACAATTTGAGCAGACAGCGAAACACCTTTCTGCTGCAAGATTTCGACAATTTCCTCACGAGCCAGCAGTTGTCCCTGCTTGTCCATCAACTGTTTGTAATAAAGGTGAATTGCCCCGGGAATGTGGCCGCCCCGCGTTTCTCCGTAAGGTGTTTTACCTGCATATTCTCGCGGCTCTCGGGCATCAATAACTGCTAAATTATCATTGCCTAAAATAGCTTTTAAATCATCCCGATTGATTTCCCAAGTCGAGCGGCGAGATACGATAAAATCTCCGGGCTGAGGTGGATTATTTGTACCTGTTACATGAGAAATTCCAGCTTTGACTAAAGCTTGATATCCTCCACCTACAAAAACAGCTTTTTCGTGTCCCAAACTTCGCAGCATCCAAACAATCCGCCCGTCTTCGCCCCATCCTTTCACGGAATTGGCGATCGCGATTACAGGTTTGTCTTGACAAATTCCCAGTGCTTGCAGTTTTTCTGTTAAGATTGTGTCATCTTCGAGAATTTTGCCTTTGTGCGGAAAGTGCGATCGCGAAAATTCCTGCCAAGTTACGGGAATAGCTGGCGGGAGACGGCAAAACCACTTTAAAATAGGTGCGCGAGCATCGAGCAAGGTAGCTCCTCGTGACAGCAACTCCTTAGCTATATCTGCACTTACTATCCAATTATCTGCTAAATTACACATCAATTAGAGATAATTTATTGAGCAACTTTTGCTGTATTAGCACCGCAGGCTACAACCCCTTTAGTATCCATTGTTGGCTTAGCTGGTTTAATCTTGCCAGAAGCAACATTTAGACACAAGATTGTTTGGGTCTTATTTCCTGCCAAAAAGACTCCACCCACAAAACTTTTGAGATTAGATTGATTCGACACTGCATAATTAAATACAGCTTTGTTTACTGTATCAATTGAATATTTGTAATTAGCTGTGTCAGCTTTAATGCCGAGAGCTAGATTAGAAACAGAACTTGTAAAACCCGTATTATTGCGATAGTAGTCTTGCTGAGCTTTATTCATTTCTACCACATATTGTTTGGCTGCTGATTCCTGAGTTTTAAGGGTTGGCGACAACTGAGCATGAGCCACTGTAGGAAACAAAACTGGTAGAATTAGAGTTGCGATCGCAATTTTTATCTGCTGGTTACGAGAGCTATAAATCATGTTTTTACCATTGCTTAAAACTTGAATGGCGGTAGGACGCTGCACGGCCGTGTCTTTACATATCTGCGGCTTTGGCTACATATTTCACGTCAAATTCATCGCTCGACCTAATTAGCCAAAGCAGTATTATTCGCAAAAATTAATCATGAACTGAGCGGTGGAGTAACATACAATTAAACTAATTGTTTTGCTTGAAACTGTTTCAAATCTCCCGGAGCAACCGTGCCGTATTCTGTGATAATTCCCGAGATTAATGCAGCCGGAGTTACATCAAAAGCTGGATTGTAAAATTCTACTCCTTCAGGACAAATTCGGGTAGTTCCAACTTGATACATTTCAACTGAATCGCGTTCTTCAATGGGGATTTGGCTACCGTCGGAAAGTTCAAAATCAATTGTTGACAGAGGAGCGGCGACAAAGAAGGGGACGTTGTGAGCTTTGGCAACAATTGCTAAACTGTAAGTGCCAATTTTATTGGCGGCGTCGCCGTTAGCAGCGATTCTGTCTGCACCGACAACTACGGCGTGAATCATGCCGAGTTTCATGCAGTGGGCGGCCATATTGTCGGCGATTAATGTGACGGGAATTCCTTCTTGCACGCATTCCCAAGTGGTGAGTTTGGCGCCTTGGAGACGGGGGCGAGTTTCGTCAGCAAAAACTCTGCCGAGTCGGCCTTCTCGCCAAGCAGAACGAAATACACCTAATGCTGTACCGTAGCCGGCTGTGGCTAACGCACCGGCATTGCAGTGAGTTAGTAAGTTCAATTTTTCTGGTGTTGCTGGTAGAACTTCTAAACCTTTGTCGCCGATATCTTTACAAGTTTGTACGTCTTCTGCTTGAATGGTTTTAGCCATTTCTAACAAAGTTTTTTGTACTTGTTCGACGGAACCGCTAGTTTGATTTGCTGTTTTGAGCATTCGGGATATTGCCCAAAACAAATTAACTGCTGTGGGACGAGTCGATCGCAATAATTCACCAACTTGTTCTAGTTTAGCCAGAAATTCAGTGCGATCGCCCGTTTCGATTTCCCTCGCACCCAAATACATCCCGTAAGCTGCTGCTACCCCAATCGCCGGAGCACCTCGCACGATCATAGTTTTAATCGCCTCAGCCATATCTTGAGAGTTGGTAATTTCGACTGTAGCGTATTCTTTGGGCAGTCGGTTTTGCTCAATTAGCAGCACTCGGTCTTCAATCCAGGTGACGGGGGAAACTGGGGATTTTTGAGCTGTCATCGATTTCAATGATATGAGGGACAAGTTTCTATGATGCCATGAAGGCGACTCTTCCTCCTATGTTATGAGCGATAGGCTGGATTTGCCAAAATCCCTGTCCTGCCGTTGGAGATTGGAGATTGGAGATTGGAGATTTATTGCATATTTACGAATATATGGGTACAGAATTAACAAAAATTATTGTTCAACAGGGATACTCTCGATCGGCTGTTGCGGATTTAAATTGTATATTTCCCGGAACTGTTCCCCACTCCTCAAATTCTCCTCTGGAACATAGCACGCTATCTCTCGCTCGCCCAGCAGCTTATCGACCCATATTGCGTTTCATGCGATCGAGTTCTTCCTCAGCTTCCCAGTTTTGAAACTTTTGTTCTAGAGGGTCTGCCGCCTTAAAACTGTTATAATTAGAACTCTGATTCCAACCCTTTGTATCCCAATTCTGCTCAGTTTTATCTGCTTTAGCGGTAGTTTTAGTTTTCGCTTCTGCGGCTTTGGCCCGGACTTCTTTTCGGCGCAATTGAATTTGGCGGTACAATTCTTTGGCTTTTTCTATCCGTTCTTTGCAGCCTTGCATTTGTCCCCAGCGCTGATTTCCCTGACGCAGCAAAGCTGCTTGTCGCTCTTGGGCGGCTTGAGCGAGATCCAGCCTTTGAGCTGCTTTGGCTTTGTTGGCGCGATCGTTCCAGCGCTGAATTTCTTGGGCGGCGGACAGAATTTCTGCTTGCAGTGTTTTCTCTTGTTTCTGAATCTCTAGAATCAGTCGCAGGGTGTCTTCTTCTTGTTCCTTGAGTTGTTCTTCTATTGCCTGCAATTCCAGGTGGGGGTTGCTACGCAAAAATTCTTCTAATCGGGTTTCTAGAAAGCGGCTGACATCATCAAATATGCTCATTTTTTATGAAAATTCTGTGTTATTGGTTATTTGTTATTGGTTATTTGTTATTCGTTTTTAGCAGTGGAGATTCCCCAGCGATCGATTTATTAGCTACTAACAACTGACCCTTCGACTTCGCTCAAGGCACCGCAACTGACAACTGATAACTGATATCGTTTCCGGTTGCATGGTCAGGTGATTTAACCTTTCTAGAACACTATTGACACAGAGTCCGAGAATAGAGAGCTGAATACAGGACGATGCTACCGGAATTGATATGACAACTGACAACTGACAACTGACAACTGTCAACTGTCAACTAACGGATTAGAACTTTTGTCCGACAAAAACCGATCGCACATCTCCACCCTTGCGGATAACTGCTTCTTGATTTTTGATTTCTGCCAGAGTCCAACCGCTAGCGCCGATGCTTTCACCGACATAAATTCTGCGGGCTACACCGTCTACTTCAAACAAAGCAGCCGATCGATCGCCCAATTCCAAAATCCCCACTAGCGTCTGGGCGGAAGTCGGCGCGCCGGTAACAGCCGCTGCCGATTGCTGGGGCGCTGGCGCGGATTGCCCTGCTGCTGGCGCTGGTGCTGATTCAGTTTCGCGAGCCAAAATCTTTGGCTGCACAGACTCCGAGGGGGAAGCAGCAGCCGCGAGGGGACTGCGATTGCCAGCGGTGGCGATCGCGCGACCGGAGGCAGAGGCTGACGGTGAAGGCGAACCTGCTGCGGTTTGAGAAGCTGCCGGAACCGCCACATTCACCTGAGTCGGAGCCGCCGGAGCCACAGTCACCTGAGCGGGGGGAGGGATGACTACGACTTGGGGTGCAGGTGCTCCCGGCGCGGCGGCGGCTTGTTCTAGGGCATTCGCGATGCGGTTGACTGCTGTCGAAAGACCTGCGGTTGCCGGTGGCGCGCCGGAAATTGAAATGCTCGGGAGTGTTCCTGGGGTTGCGGCTCCCGGAACTGTGGCAAGTTGCGAGTTAGCCTGAGGAGCTTTTTTTTGTTCGATCGCTACTAGCGATCGCTGCACGTATTCGACAAACTGGGTGTCTGGTGCAATTTTGCCACTTGCTGCCGGCGTCTGCGGGGTCGGGGCTGCGGGCAAGCGCACCAGTCCCGACCTGCTTGCCAGCCACAATCCCATGACTAGAAGCAGCGACCCACAGGCTGCTCCTAGCAGGATTCGGTCAAATGATTGTTTGGACTGTTTTTTGGTTGTTTCTAGGGCGACTTGGCGGGCGATCGCTGCTACCTCTTGTTCCCCGCCTCGCGGAGGTTCTGGCGCCAACTGCGACAAAACTATTTGAGGTACCGAGATGGATTTTAGCGCCACGAATTCTGCTGGTGGCATCTGCTCGGCTGGCAGTCCCTCGCTGCCGTCGAATGCTCGATCGACTCCTTCAAACAGTTCGTCCATCAACCGATCGGCGTAGGACTCTACTGCCACTGTTTCGGATGGCACTGTTTCGACGGTCGCCACCACGGCGATCGGATCGGACGCTGATTCCAAGGACATCTGTTTGGCGATTACTTTTTGAGGCATAGTTTTTTGTTGGCTCCCGCTCCTCGACAACTCTGAGATTCTCAACTTCAGATTTCTACAGGATACTTGTGATGTTGACCAATTCTTGGCTTAGAACAGGTTAATTGTAGCTCAACTCATAACAAAATTTTTAGTCTTTGGCAAACTTATTGCCCGGTCTCTACTTCTGAAGCAAGCTGTTTTCCGCCTTTTTGCCTGCTAATTTCTGCTGCCACTTTTACTCAGCCTTAGTCTCATACACATTTTAGTTTTTTTGTCAATGCCCATTCAGGGCTTTCCCCGGCTCTAGACACACAACTTGACTTTACGGCTAATCGATTGAAGAATTGGAGAATTGGAGAATTCAAGAATTGACACCAATGACTATTGAAATACAATATAAGGGACAAATAGAATTACCTGGTGAAAAAATACAGTTACATCTATAAAAAAAGAAGGTTATAGCCTTTCTCAGAAAGATGAGGTACTAATGGGCATAGGGCATAGGGCATAGAGCATAGGACTCGCGGGCATACCTCACTTTTTTGAGAAAGGCTATATATTAATGTATGAGATATTGCCAAACATTTAGGATGGCAGTTAAATAGTATTTATTTTTGCCATTTAAAAAAGTTACAAAGAAATCGTCAACATTACCTTTGAATTCCTTGAAATACTATAGCAAACATCTTAACGCTTTCTCCACTACTTATCTCAACGATTTGCGCGGAGCAATTCTCGCATCTCCTTATTTTGCCATCAATAATCTCAACCGCGACTTCATCGGTACAAAAGGGTTTTCACTGGTATTCCAGCGTTCAGAGATTGCACAAGTCGAACAGAAATTCCCCTGCTTCAAACCCTATCTAGAGCAAGCCCTACAGTCAGCTTGCAATGCTTTTTACCTCAACCCTCTACTGCTGAAAGAAGGTTCTCGCGTCGATCCGCATATCGATCGATCTTTGCGATCGTATTGCAAAACAGTTGAACCGCCCGCGACAGTCAGCGTATTGTATGTGCAAGTACCAATAAATCTCGAAGGCGGAGAGTTGGTGTTGCGCTGTCACAAAAAACAAGTCGGGCAAATTAAGCCAGAAGCAAATACGCTGGTGTATTTCCAAGGAGACTTAACCCATTCTGTGAATGCAGTTACAAGTCCTGGGACTCGCCTGAGTTTGGTTTGCGAACAGTACAGTTTGAGTGAAACAGAATTAGCAGATATTCCCGGATTTACATTAGAATCTCGGGCTGTAAAATCCAAAATAAAATAAGACAGTTCCGAGCTTTCATCTAATAAGCTGAGGTGCATCTAAATTTCACAGTTAAGTTTGATAAAATTATTGTGGAGTGGGCGTCTCGCCCGAAAAATTCACTTAGATTTTGATAAAATTATTGTGGGGTGGGCGTCTCGCCCGCACAAAAAACCTAACTTAGATGCGGAACAGCTTATTATGTCTTCCTTCTAATTAAAAATCATGTACTCAGATCCAGTTCAAACAGAATATTCTCGCCTCGCCAAGCGATATGATAGTCGCTGGTCATTTTATATCAATACCACAATAGAGGAAACACTCAACCGTCTAGACATTAATCAAGGGGAACATATTTTAGACCTTGGTTGTGGAACCGGGGTTTTAATTCAACGTCTGTTACAGGTGTCTCCAGAAGCAGAGGTTTTCGGAGTAGACACCTGTGCCGAAATGCTCGAAATTGCCAAACAGAAACTACCTGAATTTGTGGAGTTAAAACTAGGTAGTGCTGACAACCTGCCATTTCCCAGCAACTATTTTGATCTAGTAGTTTCAACCAGTGCATTTCATTTTTTTCGAGATCCATTCCAAGCACTCCAAGAAGCAAAACGGGTTCTCAAACCTAATGGTCGTCTAGTGATTACAGATTGGTGTTATGATTATCTAACTTGCAAGGTTTGTGACTTTTTCCTGCGATGTTTTAATCGCGCTCATTTCCGTACCTATGGAGTCGCTGAATGTCAAGCGATGATGCAAAGTGAGGGATTGCAAGAAGTTGAAATTGAACGATACAAAATCGATTGGTTTTGGGGGATGATGACAGCGACAGCAGTCAATCGATTTTAGATTTTAGATTTTATGATTGATTAACTCATTGATCCAACAGTGATAATAACCGCTGTAATTCTCCACAAGCTGCCTGAAGCGATCGCGGTGCATCTTCTGGTAAGCTTTGAGAATAACATCGATCGGCTAAATTCTCAACATAGGTTTTGCAAATAGCCTCATTTTTCTCATATTTTGCGTAAGCATCCTCCTCATTCACAGTTTCTCCCTGCAAATAGTGTATCCAAGTCTCAATATTGCGCTTGGGGACGAAAATTGCGATCGCCTCATGGGATTCCCTCTTTTCCTGAGCATCTTGATCGAGTATACTAGCTAACTGATTGAGTCTCTCTTGTAGCGTACCAGTATCTGCATCAATTAATACCACTAATGCGATCGAAACCCGGTTTCTATTTTGGCGATAAGCTTTCACTTCCACCGGATATTGAGTGCGTACATACTGTTCTCCAGATTGGCTACCGGGCGGACAAATCTTAGTCCGAAATAGACCTGTGAAACCTCGCTTTTTCAGGAAATGACGGGCAAAAACCTCCTGCTGTCTGTCCTCGCAGAGAATGACAATCTGAACTCTACGCTGACTCATTCAACCATCCCCGTGCAATCAATTCAGAAACTGGCAATCCAGAATTATCAGCTACTTCACTACTAATTCGTTTAACTCGAACCGCAGCATTGCTTTGACGCTCAAACCAATAGCCAATCGGTGAAGCTAACAGATAGTTAATTAACTCAGGATGGTGAGAAATTAGTAAAGCTTGAAGTTTTCCCTCGTTACAAAGGTCATAAAGTTCAATCAGCCAAGGTTGAATTTCTGGTAATGCTAAAAAGTTTTCCGGTTCATCAATCCACAAAGTATAGTCTTCAGATTTTGTACCGTGAATCAGGGTATATAAAGCAACTAGGGTTTTTTGTCCATCCGACAATTCTCCCAAGCGATATTCAATTGGTTTGATATTGTCTGTTTCTCCTGAAAACCGCAGTTTTAACAACACATTTTCTTCGCTGACTCGCTCAAATTTAAAATTGTTGAATCCATTCAAAACATCTTTTAAAATATTTCCTATTTCCGCAACCTTACCTTGATCTTCAGATAAGTAGCGATACCAAGAAACAAAATTTTCCATTTTTGGAGTCAAACGCATTTGTTCTTGCTTGCTTTCATCAACCATCAAGCTGGGAACAACTTGCACGATGATAAATCGCGCCATCCGTTCTCTAAACCAAGTTAACTTCGTGTTGTCGTTTCTTGGCATTAATGAAGGCAGAATAGATTGCGACCAGTCAAACTGGTATTTCGGGCCTGGCGAATAATCATCTCGATAGAGTTGAACTTCGCCGAATTCAAATTGTAGTAAAAGTCGGTTATCAAAGAGCAGACTCTCGTACCTAACACGACATTTATCTCCATACTCATCGATTTGTAATTGATATGTGTAGCAGCCGTCATTACCGAGAATTTCTAACTCGAAACGCTGAATTTGTAAGGTTTGCCAGCGGGTGAAGTCCGCAGGTTTGAAAATTCCTTCTACCTTACTGTCGCCGCTGATAAATGCTTGAATTTTTTGCAATACTTCAAAAACAGTCGATTTACCTGAACCGTTAGCACCTAGAAATAGATTAATTGCATCAAAGTCAAGTTCAAAGTTTACCAGACAGCGAAAATTGTCAATATATATTCGTTTCAGCATGGGATTTTTTTACTTATAATTCCTCTAGCTCCTGTCATTGTTAACAGGAGCCAAACACAACACTCGGACAACCAAAATTACCCCAGCCGTTCGGCTAAGTCCAACCACCGCTCAGTCGCAGTATCAATTTCGTGAGTCAATTTAGCCAAACGATCGGATAACTTCTTCACCTCCGCAAACCCGCTCGGAGCATTGTTGGACAAAATCTTCTCAATCTCTGCTTTCTCTGCTTCCAGCTTCGGAATTTTAGTCTCTAATTGCTCGTATTCCCGCTTATCATTGAAGGAAACTTTAGTTGATTTTTGAGGAGCAACTTTGGCTGATGAATTGTTGGATTCAGCGGTGCGTGTAAGTTTTTCTTTGTCTTTTTGTCCTTTGAGTTCTTTGGCTTCTTCGGCTTTCTTGTAATCTAAATACACTGAGTAATTGCCGGGATATAAACGCAAATTGCCGCCAGGTTCCAAGGCGAACACCATGTCGATCGTCCGATCGAGAAAATAGCGATCGTGCGATACTACAATTACGCAGCCGTTAAAGTCTTCCAGATAATCCTCCAAAACCGCCAGAGTCTGCACGTCTAGGTCGTTTGTCGGTTCGTCGAGAATCAGCACGTTCGGCGCACTCATCAGCACTTTCAGCAGAAATAACCTGCGCTTTTCCCCGCCTGAAAGCTTGTTAATGGGTGCATACTGTTGGTTGGGCGGAAACAGAAACTTTTCCAGCATTTGAGAAGCGGTAATGATTTCCCCATCCGCCGTTTGCACCAATTCCGCCACACTTTTGAGGTATTCAATCACCCGCTGGTCTTCATTGGGTGTCAAATCCTCTGAATGCTGGTCAAAATAACCGATATGAATGGTTGTGCCAATTTCCACAGTACCGGAATCCGGCTGAATGCGTCCGGTAATAATATCCATCAGCGTCGATTTGCCGGCGCCGTTGCAGCCAATAATCCCAATCCGGTCTTCGGGAGTGAAATTGTAGGTAAAATCTTTAATTAAAGTGCGATCGCCATAGGCTTTACGAATATTCAACAACTCAATGACTTTCTTGCCAATTCGGCGGCCCGCTGTAGCAATCTCGACTTTGCCATTGGCTGTTTTAAACTCTTCTGCGCGCATATCTTTAATGCGATCGATCCGAGCTTTTTGCTTCGTACTGCGCGCTTTCGGCCCCTTCTTGAGCCATTCCAACTCACGCCGCAATACTCCGGAAAATTTGCGCTGAGTGCTGGCGGCGGATTCTTCCGCTAGGGCTTTTTTCTCCAAATAATAAGCGTAATTGCCAGCATAATTGTATAGGTCGGCGCGATCGATCTCTAGGATGCGATTGGTAACGCGATCGAGAAAATAGCGATCGTGCGTAATCAGCAACAAAGCACCGCGATAGCCGTTCAAATAGTTCTGCAACCACTCCACAGACAGCGCATCCAAGTGGTTTGTCGGTTCATCCATCAACAACACATCAGGTTCAGACAACAGCGCCGTTGCTAAGGCAATTCGCTTGCGGTAGCCACCGGACAAGTCGCCAATTTTGGCATGAAAATCCTCAATCCCCAGCTTCGTCAAAATCAATTTAGCCTTAGTTTCCAAATCCCACGCGCCCACCTCATCAATGCGCGCCGAGACAGTAGACAGACGCGCCATCAACTTGTCGGTATCGCCTTTACCGTGGGACAATTCATCCGAAATTTCTTCATATTCCCGCACCAAAGCCATTTGTTCGCCGCTGTCGGCAAATACTTGCTCTAAAACCGTGTGACTTTCGTCTAAATCCGGCTGTTGCGGGAGATAGACAATTGTAGACCCTGGATTGACCCAGCGATCGCCAGAGTCGATCGACTCCAAGCCCGCAATCATCTTCAGCAGCGTGGATTTGCCGGAACCGTTGGTACCGATGAGTCCGACTTTATCGCCTTCATCCAGGCTGAAGCTGGCATTTGTCAAGAGTTCCTTGATGCCGAAGTCTTTTTTGATCGATCGCAGAGTAAAAATAGTCATGAGTATATAAAATTATCTACTTAGCTTTTGACATTCACTAGCAATTTGCAGTATTTTAGATTATATCATGTCTTGTACCGCACTTGATTTTGATTTGCGATTTCACCCAAGGCAAGCGAGAATTTATCAGTCTAAGTTTCCGAACTGGCAAGATGAGATATAAAATAATAAGTAAGAGTTGAGATTAGGATCAATGAAAATAGATCGTATTACAAGCAATCCCAAGCGAATGAATGGGCAACCATGTATTCGCGATCTTCGGCTGACTGTTCGTCGGGTAATCGAGCTGCTAGCAACTTATCCCGATCGAGCAGAACTACATCAAGAGTTTCCAGAATTAGAGGATGAAGATATCCGACAAGCTTTAATTTTTGTATCCTCTTATCTTGACGATCGGATCATTGAACTACCTAATCGTTATGAAGCTGTTGCTTGACCAGGGATTACCACTTTCTGCGGCAGCATTATTACGTGATGCAAGTATCGACACCATCCATGTTGGTGAAATTGGTATGTCTCAAGCCGAAGATGCCGAAATCATCCAGAAAGCCAGAGAAGAGGAACGTGTAGTTGTTACCCTCGATGCAGATTTTCATACATTACTAGCACTTGATGAAGCAGTTTCTCCCTCAGTTATTCGCGTTCGGATTGAAAGGTTACGCGCCCAAGCATTAATGGATTTACTGCTGATGGTAATTGCTCAGTGCGAGGAGGATCTAGAACAAGGCTCTGCCATTTCGATCGAGCCAAGCCGTATTCGGATTCGCCGTCTGCCACTCATACCGGATGTCTAAAAAATAGTCAAAGGCACGATCGCTAAAATATAAATAAAAATTGTCGCCAAAACAACAGCGACAATTTGTTAAGACATCTTAACCGTCTCTCACTGCACAGGTACAGTTACTTTCAAGTCAACCTGTTTCGACTTATTACCATCCGTGACCTTACCGTGAAGCCGACCTTCCATAAAAGCACCCACGGTTAGAGGATTTTTGTCTAATGATAAGGTTAAATCTGTGCCGACTGTATTTAATTGATACGTTGCAGTACCATTAACATCGATAATATGTAGTAAGCCAGTCACTCCAGACCCTTCACCAATATGAACGGTTCCCTGCTGATATTCGCTGAGTGGAATACTGTTAGCGATCACAGAGACATAGACATTGCTTTGACTACCTTGGTTGGCGGAACTTAGTAAGAGTGTTTTATCCGAAGAAATAACGTTTATAGTCCCCTGATTTAAGAGTGCACTGCCGGAAAACTCTCCGTATACAAAGGAACTTTTTACAGTCAGAAATAAGTTGAATATTAACCAAGTAATCAAGCCGAGTGGGAGTAGCTGTAGAATTCCAATAATCCAACTTCCAGAGGTGAGATTGTAATGAATATTCTGAATATAGTCGCGACCGACCTGAATGATATCTCGACCCGCGTGAGCGTCCTGAGACTTTGGTCTATGCTCTGGTTGATTTGACATTAATATTAATTGAATAAATTACTATATCGCGAAGTCCAGTCCAGACAAAAAGCTTTAGAGACCAGTTAAATACAGCATATTCCAGGTTCATGAAGTACCGTAGCAAAACTCTTGGTCAACTAACCACGTAGATCCACAAGATTGTGTGTACCACATATACATGGAATATGCTGTATGTAAGTACCTGACCACTAGGGCTTGGGAGAAATCGATGCAGGGGCAGTAGGAGTATTGGGGGGTGATAGGGGTGAGTTAAGCTGGGTTCCAATCCCTCGCCCAAAAACAAGACCCAGGCTTATCATACCACCCAGAACAATCACTGTCGGAATCGAAAGGTTGAAGGTAGATGAGGGACTGTTAGAAGAGTTATGCACATGATCTCTCCCAGTCTGAATGCTATCGCGTCCGGAATGAGCAGACTGGGACGGTTGAGATTGGGGATCTGGCGTTGGCTGAGTCATTGGCTAAATGTAGTAAGAAAATCTCATAAGCTCTATCTACTGGATGACCGCATTGAATTCCGGAATCTTTAACAACTTTCTTCGGAATTGCGATCGCAACATTCAGAAATTCCTTGGTCACTCATCGCCAGAATGCGAGATAACTTGATTCATCGATATGATGACATCGACCTAGATGAAGTCTGGAAAACCTCAAATTAAATTCCAACACTGCCGATCACCTTGGAACCTCTACTACTAGAAGAATAAATTCTATAAATGCGGTATAATACACTTAATCAGACTGGCGGTTCCTAACGTGGATATTTTAATTGAGTCAACAAGGCGATTTGAGAAAGATCTTGCTAAGTTGAGTGAAGCTGAAAAAGCAGCAGCGATCGCCAAAATCAACGATTGCGCCAGCCTCTTCCCAACTCACAAAGCTGATGTCTATCGTAAGCTGCGCCGCCTTCGCCTACCGTCAAATCTTAATGGTTACGAATCTTCACTGTACACTTTACGGGTTTCTCGAACATTAAAAGTAATTTTGGCCGTTGACGAAGATCCAATTTTTGGGCAAGTTATTTTTACTCTTTTTCGAGTAGTCAAAGACGATGAACTAAATAAAGCATATCAGGATGTAGCAGAGTCTTTATATCAAGATCTGCTTCACCACAATCTAGCAACTGCCCAGATTTCGTAAACTTATTTATGGCACAGACTATTACGCTCTGCGATGAATATGGCATTATTCACGAAGCCATGAAGATTTTGCCAGATAACGAGCTAAAGATTTGTTTTCTGGAAGCTTTGGCAGAACTTGAAGACAACGAGTGTCACAGAACCAGAAATTTTCCAAAAACGAGACTGCACAAAGTAAAAGGTGTGAAGCAGGCAATTTATCGTGCTGATATCGATAAAGTCTCAGGTTGGCGTATCCACGTTCAATACATTAATGGGCAAATTCATCTCAAGGATATTATTGAGGGGCAAAAGCACGATGATGTAATTGAGGTGATTAAATCTAAGAAGATACGCTACGAGTAGTTGTCAGTAAAACGACATTTGTACTATAATTCAGATACCAACCTTTGTTGGAGTATTTTTATATGTCCTTGCAACAGCTTAAAGAAAAAGCCTGTCAACTCTCAGTCAGCGATCGCCTTGCCCTGCTAAGTGCGATCGTTCAATCGCTCCAAACTACACCAGAAATCGAGAATTGGCAATATTTAGTTGCACGTCCTCATGCTTGGCGCAAACAACTGTACATTAAAGGACGTAAATTACTGGCATCGACTATTTGGCGAGACATGACTGCTAATGGGATGTCACCCGAACAAGCCGCCGAAAATTGGGATTTACCGCTGTCTGCTATCTATGAAGCGATTGATTACTGTGAGAATCATCAGGAACTTTTAAAATTAGAAGCAGACGAAGAACGCTATCGATTGGAAGCAAAAGGAGTTCGACTTGAGTCTACAAATGCTGCTTGACGAAGATTCTCAAGCAAAATATTTGGTTGATCTACTTCAAGCAGCCGGTCATGATGTAGCCACAGTCAATACACTGAATTTAATGAATCATCCCGATTCAGTCGTGCTAGACGCTGCTAGAAAAAATGAAAGAGTCCTGCTTACACGCAATTGTGATGACTTTCAGGAATTACATCAAGCCAACCCAGAACATTCAGGGATTTTGGCAGTTTATCAAGATTCTGAGGCTTCCAAAAATATGAGTTATCAGGCGATAGTTAAGGCAATTGATAATTTAGAAACAGCAGAATATGACCTCAAAAATCAGTTTATTGTTCTCAATCAATGGAGTTATTAATCTCAAGAGAAAGATTGAGGAGGCTGAATGAAAACCGCGATCGCCCTACCAATCGACCAAATCACCAAATTCTGCCAACACAGGCAAATCATCAATCATCGGGAGCATCCCAGTTTTGCATTTACAGTGCTGTCCCCGCTCGCGTATTATACGATACGCGAGCGGGGACAGCACTATAAGAAAAAAATGCTTTTTACAAAAATGAGATGCTCTCGTTCCGGCTTTCAACAATTATTTCTGGTGAAAAACACACACATAACAGTTTACAAAACTGTCCAGAGTTATACAATTATTAAAAGTCGGAGTTCCAAGAGTCGAACACGGCAATACCGTTTCCCTACAGGTATCTTCGCTTTCCCCACTTTGATAAGCACGGTTTTATCATGTCGATTAAAACAGTCTATCGCCTAACTGCCCATCTCAAAAAAATCCCGCTACGAACAGTGCTGATTGTACCGTTTGTGCTGCAAATTGTCGGGACTGCGGGGTTGGTGGGGTATCTTTCCTATACAAACGGGCAAAAGGCGGTTAACAACCTAGCAGATCGGCTAGCAGCACAAATTGGCGATCGCGTCGTACATTACCTCGATACATATCTGTCTGCGCCTCATTCGATCAACCGCATTAACGCCGATGCGGTGCGCCAAAAAACAATCAATTTACAAGATTTGCGGCAACTCGAACGCTACCTTTCGTTTCAACTCAAACAGTTCGATTCGCCGACAACCATTATTTTTGGTAGCAAACGGGGAGACTTCGTGGGAAGCGATCGCACTATCGGACAGAATCTGATTATGCGATCGGATGAGTTCGATCGGGGCATCATCAATATGTATGTTCCAGACTTGCTAGGTAATAGAACCAAACTATACAAAACTTTTCGACAACCTGATGCCACAAATAGGCCTTGGTACCAAGCTGCTAAAGCTGCCGGGAAATCCACCTGGAGTAATATTTTTCAAGTCGGTAACAATACAGATTTAGTAATTAACGGCAATCGACCGATTTATGATGAGACTACAAAGGAACTGCTAGGAGTATTTTCGGTAAACCTCAACATTAGAAAAATTGCCAACTTTCTCGACAGCATAAAAACTAGCAAGTCGGCAAAAATTTTTATTGTCGAACGCAGCGGGTTGTTAGTAGCCAATTCCGGGCCCGACAATCCCTATATTTTGAGCAACCAGCAGTTTAATCGATTAAAATTAACGGCAAGCCCAAATGCTACAATCCGCGCCACGGGTCTATTTTTAACGAATCACTTTGGCGATTTTTCCCAAATTAATGATGTTCAACACCTTGAATTTGAAATTGACGGCCAATCCCAATTACTCAAAGTAGTACCTTACAAGGATAATTTTGGTTTAGATTGGTTGATTGCGATCGTCATCCCAGAATCTGATTTTATGGCAGAAATTGACGCCAACAATCTCACCACAATTATACTATGTGCGACTGCCTTAACGGGAGCAATTGTTGTCGGCATTTTCACAGCTAAATGGATAACAGAGCCACTTTTATGCTTAAATACTGCCGCCAAAGCTCTAGCTAACAATGAAGGGAATACAAATGTCGAGATCGATCGCGCTGATGAAGTCGGGCAATTGGCAAATTCGTTCAATTATATGGCAGACAAACTGCAATCTGCTTTCAAATCGCTCCAATCTTTAAATGCTGCCTTAACCGACAGTGAAAGCCGCATGAAACAAATCCTCGAAGCTATGCCGGTGGGAGTATCAGTTCATGATATTACTGGACAACTGATTTACATAAATCAGATAGCGCGACAGTTAGTAAATATCCAAACTATACCGGAGTCTACAATTGAGCAAATAGCAAAAGTTTTTAGACTTTACGATGCAGGAACAGATGAATTATATTCAATTGAAAAAAATCCAGTCGCTCGATCGCTCAAAGGAGAAACCGTGAGAGTGGAAGACATAGAAATTCGTTTGCCCGATCGCACTATTCCTTTAGAAGTTTTTAGTACGCCGCTGTTTGATGAAGCTGGCAACATTATCGGCGCGATCGCAGCTTCTCAAGACATCACCGATCGCAAAAAAGCCGAGAAGTTGCAGGCAGACTACAATCGCACTTTAGAACAAAAGGTGAGCGATCGCATTGCCGAACTCCAAAGAGCAAAAGAAGCCGCCGAAGTCGCATCCCTTGCTAAAAGTGCCTTTCTTGCCAATATGAGCCACGAATTGCGTACTCCCCTCAATGCCATTCTCGGCTACACTCAAATACTTTCCCGACAGCCAGATTTTTCTCCCCGCGACAAAGAGCAAATTCGCACGATCCAGCAGTGCGGTTCTCAGTTGCTGACTTTAATTAATGATATTTTAGATTTGGCTAAAATTGAAGCTGAAAAGATGGAGTTAACTGTTAACGATGTTTGTTTGTCGGATTTTCTCAATGACATATTAGAAATTTTTCGGTTCAAAGCCGAAGAAAAGAACCTGGTCTTTGTCACCCAAATAGCAGGTAAAATTCCGGATTTTGTATCTGTCGATGAAAAGCGGTTGCGTCAAATTCTCCTGAATTTATTAAGTAACGCGATTAAATTTACTGATGAAGGTAGCATACTTTTTAAGGTAGAGGTAATTGAGAACAGTCAACCTGTTGCAGGAATATTGAGCGGGGGCCAGGAATCAGATTTTTTATTTAATGCAAGTCCCGCCTTCCCAATTACCAAAATCCACTTTCAAGTTAAAGATACAGGCATCGGAATTACTAGCGATGCAATAGAACGAATATTTCTACCTTTTGAACAAGTGAACGAAATCGGGCAGAAAACAGAAGGGACGGGTTTGGGATTAAACATTGCCCAAACCTTAGTTTCGCTGATGGGAGGGGAACTCAAAGTCGAAAGTTGTTGGGGTGTTGGGAGTACGTTTTGGTTTGAGATTGAATTGTCCCTCGCAGATGTGCTCCTACCAGTTTTGCCACCACCACAGCAACCCGTAATTACAGGTTATGAAGGTCAACGGCGTAGAATATTAGTTGTTGACGATAGCCCAGAAAATCGCTCTTTGATGGTGGATATTTTAGCACCGCTGGGTTTTGAGTTAATTGAGGCTGATTCTGGTGAAAGAGGTTTAGCAATAGCGATTTCCCAGGAACCGGATTTAATTATTGCTGACTTGTTGATGCCTGGAATCAGCGGTTTTGAACTCTGCGCTCAATTGCGTTGTTTGCCAATGTTTCGGGAGACGCCAATCTTGATTGCTACTAGCGGGCTGTTCGAGTTGGAGTTGGAAAAGCAAGAGGAAATAGGCTACACTGATTTTATCAGTAAATTTTTTATAATTGATGATTTTTTGGCAAAAATACAGAATTATCTGGGACTGATTTGGATTTTTGAGGCTTCGGGCGATTCCCTACGGGATAACTCCATCGCGCGTACTTTCTCTGAATTGGCGATCGGCTCAGAAGACGTAGAAATGCCTCCCCGCGAAGAGTTACTTTATTTGTACGAAGCCGCTCAAATCGGTAATTTCGAGCAGGTTAAGTACGAAGCACAGCGCCTGCAAGAGTTAAATCCGACCTATGCCCTATTTGCTCGGAAAATTTGGCAGTTAGTCGATCGCTATGACGATGACGCGATAATTAAACTAATTGGGCCTTACTTAAATCCGGGCGACTAAAATTGCTTCCTAGTACGGAGTTCAATCCTCATAATCTGATTTAACAAGCAGTTATAGCCTCAATCCTAAAAATCGTTCGGAGCCAGCAAACTTGCAGTATAAATAAGTTGACAGTTGACAGTTGACCGCTTGACAGTTTGAGAGCGACCTCTACCTAGAAGGAAGAGGATTGGAGTAATGAATAGTCTGATTTTAATTTCTCCCTCAAAGACGGGCGGGCTTTCAACCAATTCTTTCTGGTAAGTAAGTCATGGCCAGTGAAACGTAAGCGTTGGGATGCGCGACGATCGCCATCGCTGGTATTGGGTACATCTTATTTTTGCATTTTTAGTAGTGCTGTCCCCGCTCGCGTGCTGTGTAAAGCACGCGAGCGGGGACAGCACTGTAAAAAACATCCTTTTTGCGAAAATGAGATGCTCCCGCTGGTATGTATGGCAGTTGTACGTCACGGCACCAGAAACCCAGTTTTTCACACTCTAAAGTTGATATAACCGAGCAAATTTGAAGAATAAATAGTAGAATAGATTTCTATAAGGGTTCCATCTCCTACATCCGATCTGTTGCACCAAATTCTACCAAACTCAAGCAGCCGAGTAACAGCGATGCAACATCTCGGCTTTCAGGTTGAGTTTGTGGCAAGCAACTCTGTTTCTCTATTCAATGCCTTCTCATATTCTTGTATGTTGGGTTAAGACACTCCCAATCAACCTACTTTATGTGAGCCATTTCGTTGATTTTCAAACATAAAAATATGCAGACTCAGCCAAAAAGCAAAGTATTAATCGTAGACGACCAACCCGCTAATATTAACATATTATCATATTTCCTAGTGGAATACGGATTTGAGATTTTTGTAGCTACAACGGGAGAAAAAGCGCTGGATAGAGTCACAAAAATCTTGCCAGATATCATTTTGCTAGATGTGATGATGCCGGGAATAGACGGATTTGAAACCTGCCGCCGCCTGAAATCAATAGATGAAGTTAAGGACATTCCCGTAATTTTTATGACAGCTCTTTCCGAGGCTGCGGATAAAGTGAAAGGGTTGACTTTGGGTGCAGTAGACTACATCACTAAACCGCTGGAGCACGAAGAGACGATCGCCCGCATCAACGTTCACCTACAACTGCGAAACCTCACCAAACAATTAGAACAACAAAATATGCTGTTGCGATCGGAAGTGCGATCGCGCCAATTAGCCGAGTTAGCCCTGCGCTTTTCCGAAGAAAAATTTGCCAAAGCTTTTCGCAGCAGCCCCGCCGCCATGACAATCGCCACACTGGAAAAGGGATACTTAACGGAAGTCAACCAGAGCTTTTGCAACCTCACCGGCTATTTTCCCGAGGAAATCTTGGGAAAAACCGATCGCCAAATCAATTTATGGGAGAATTTGGGCGATCGCGATCGTTTCTTAGAAATCTTGCACATATCCGGCAGTATTTACAAACAAGAATTCCAGTTTCGTACCAAGTTCGACAATATCAAGTGTGTCCTCATATCCGCAGAAATCATTAGCATTGGCGACACCAACTGCATTCTAATGATGACTTACGACATTACCGAGCAAAAGCTTGCACAAGAAACCTCATACCGCCGCGAACAAGAATTCAGGGCCTTAGCGGAAAATTCCCCGGATATGATTGCCCGATTTGACAAGCAACTGCGCCACCTTTACGTCAATCCAGCAGCCGAATTAGCGACAGGAATCCCCGCCGCAGCATTCACGGGTAAAACCCATCGAGAGTTAGGAATGTCTGAGGAAGTGGTGATGCTCTCGGAAGCAGCTTTGTGCGCCGTATTCGCTAACGGCACCGAACAGTGCTTTGAGTTTAATTTTCTCACAAAATCAGGCACTAAATTTTATCAAGTTTGCATGGTTCCTGAATTTAAGCGCGATCGGATAATTGCATCTGTCTTATCTGTCAGCCGCGACATCACCGCTGTCAAACAAGCCGAACTGGAACTGCGAAAAAGCGAACTGCGGGAACGAGAAAAAGCTACTCAATTAAAATTAACATTAGACAATCTCCGACGCACCCAATCCCAACTGATTCAAACGGAAAAAATGTTAAGTCTCGGGAGAATGGTAGCAGGAGTTGCCCACGAAATTAACAATCCCAATAGTTTTATTTTGGGCAATATCAATCCAGCCCGCCACTATTTCCAAGATTTAAACAACCTCCTGGAACTTTACAAAAACAAATATCCAGAACCCGGAGCCGAAATACAACAACTCGCTGAGAGTATAGATTTAGATTTTTTGCAAAAAGATTGGTCGCGGCTAATGCAGTCAATCGAGTCTGGAGCATCGCGCATCCAACAAATTGTTGAATCGTTAAAGTTTTTCACAAAGCTCGACGAATCCGGCATCAAAGAAGTAGATATCAATCAAAATCTCGATCACACTTTACTATTCGTCCAGCACCGAGCGGGAGGTAAAGGTGTTAGCAAAAAAAGCGGGAGCAGCATTATTTCTCAAGAGATTGAGGTAATAAAAAACTACGGCAACCTGCCGGAAGTTCCCTGTTACAGCAGTCAGTTGAATCAGGTGTTTGCCAGTTTGCTAAATAATGCCATTGATGCCCTAGAAACTCAACCTTACCCCAAAATAGAGATTCATACTGAGCTGGAAACAGCAGAATGTTCGGGAGTTGGCAAAGGCAAAGCAGCAAGAGCTTACAATCAGTTGTCAGCGACAATTACTCCCGAAAATTCTCCCAGTCAATTCGCAGTGATTCGGATTGCTGACAACGGTATTGGCATGAGTGAAGCAGTGGTAAAAAAGATGTTTGACCCGTTTTTTACCACAAAACCTGTAGGGAGTGGCACGGGATTGGGTTTATCTATCAGTCACCAAATTGTTGTCGAACAACACGGCGGTCAAATTAGTTGTATTTCTGCTCCCGGTAAAGGGACAGAATTCGTTGTGAAGATTCCTTTACAACAGGTAACTTGCGATCGGGAAACTCGACACCCGGTTTCTTTGTAAGTCAGTCAGTAGGATGCCGATCGCAGGGGAAAATTCTTAAGTAGGCGATCGCCACATTATTGTACCCGCACTCGGCACCCTAACATAACTTCCTTCTTGCTTCGGCCGAATGCTATAACAAAAAAATAATTAACAAGCGCACACAGCAAATGAAATATTTCTTCTTATCCGACGGCTGGAAAGTGGGGCGCGTCTGGGGAGTTGGCGGCGAGTGGACAGCAGCCGGCTGGAGGCGCCAGCCAGACATCCAACAGCTCAAGCTCTCCCTGTTGGATCGCAACGAAAAAATGTGGCTCTACCGCGTAGAAGACGCCGTGCTCATGGTAGAAGTCAAACCCTGTGCCCCTCCCGATCCCGCAGATCCGGCAAAAAATATCGGCAGCGTCACCCTCACCAGACTGATCGATGCCGAGCAAGTCCTCGAACGCCTCGGGACGATCGCCACCCGCTGCGAAATCGAGAACCCGCAATTAATGTAAGGCCGAACATATTGCAATCGGTTCTAACACTCGATACACTTCTTTAAATAACTTTCATTTTTATGCCTCCACCCCTGTGAGGGTTTAAAACAGTAGCCGAAAAATCTAGACTTGTCTAGATTTTTCAGACTTTGACGATCGCCGAGCAATAAATCGTTATAAACTGGAAAAACGCTTGATTGGTGCGGGTTGCTAAAGCTGACTGGGCATGAAAACCACAGAAACACACTTGGCACAAATTAATCATCAAAAAATCAAATATGGAAGTCCTCTGCTAATAAGGGCAGTCTCTAACTGGGAAGATTAGGCCAACCTGAGCAATCAGGAAGCTTATAGCACTTGATCTAGGCTAAACATAGACCGCTAAGTTTGATTTACAGATTTCTGTAGGTTTTTAGAAGCGGTAGAAAGGATTCGGCACTCGTCAGAATTTACAGCCCGCAGGTAACTGCACGGCATTGAGAATCTGATTTTTCCGTCAAAATAGACATCATCACTTACACCTTGGAGAACCGCAGTCAATGGGACTACCCTGGTATCGCGTACACACAGTCGTCTTAAATGACCCAGGTCGATTGATTTCTGTACACTTAATGCACACTGCCCTCGTGGCTGGTTGGGCCGGCTCAATGGCCCTTTACGAACTAGCAGTTTTTGACCCCACAGACCCAGTTCTTAACCCGATGTGGCGTCAAGGGATGTTCGTGCTACCCTTCATGGCTCGCTTAGGAGTCACCGGTTCTTGGGGCGGTTGGAGCCTCACCGGCGAAACTAACGTCGATCCGGGCTTCTGGTCTGTTGAAGGCGTTGCTGTTGCTCACATCATCCTCTCCGGTTTGCTGTTTTTAGCAGCAGTCTGGCACTGGGTATTCTGGGATTTGGAACTCTTCAGAGATCCTCGCACCGGCGAACCAGCCCTCGACTTGCCAAAAATGTTTGGCATTCACTTGTTCCTCTCCGGCTTGCTGTGCTTCGGCTTCGGGGCATTTCACCTTTCCGGACTTTTTGGCCCGGGAATGTGGGTTTCCGACCCCTACGGCTTGACCGGTCACGTCCAACCAGTGGCGCCTGCTTGGGGCCCTGAAGGCTTCGATCCGTTCAATCCCGGTGGCATCGTCGCTCACCACATTGCAGCGGGTGTAGTCGGCGTAATTGCCGGTTTGTTCCACTTGACTGTGCGGCCGCCGGAACGTCTTTACAAAGCCCTGCGGATGGGTAACATCGAAACTGTACTTTCTAGCAGTATTGCTGCTGTGTTCTTTGCAGCTTTCGTGGTTGCGGGTACGATGTGGTACGGTTCTGCTGCTACTCCGATCGAGCTTTTCGGCCCGACTCGCTATCAGTGGGACGGCAACTATTTCCAACAAGAGATCGATCGCAGAGCTCAAGCTAGCTTGGCCGCCGGTCAAAGCTTCCAACAAGCTTACGAGCAAATTCCCGAAAAATTGGCTTTCTACGACTACGTGGGCAACTCTCCTGCTAAAGGTGGTTTGTTCCGTGCTGGCGCGATGGTCAACGGCGACGGTATTGCTAAAACTTGGTTGGGCCATGCAGTATTTACTGACAACGAAGGTCGGGTATTGTCGGTACGACGCCTCCCGAACTTCTTTGAAACTTTCCCAGTAATTTTGACGGACAAAGATGGGGTCGTTCGCGCTGACATCCCCTTCCGCCGTGCTGAATCAAAATACAGCTTTGAACAAAGCGGAGTTACTGTCAGCTTCTACGGTGGCGAACTGAACGGTCAAACTTTTAAGAATCCTTTAGATGTTAAGAAGTTTGCTCGCGCCGCCCAACAGGGTGAAGTATTTGAATTCGATCGCGAAACCTTGAATTCTGACGGTGTTTTCCGTACTTCAACTCGCGGTTGGTTTACTTTCGGACACGTTTGCTTTGCTTTGCTGTTCTTCTTCGGCCATATCTGGCACGGTTCTCGGACTATTTTCCGCGACGTGTTTGCTGGAGTTGAGGCTGACCTGGAAGAACAAGTCGAGTGGGGCTTGTTCCAAAAACTGGGCGACAAGAGCACAAGAAGAGAAGAATCTATCTAGTTTTCTGCCGCCGAAGAGTACATCGGGAAACTTCCCCGGTGCACAAAAACCCGGTTTCTTCAAGAAACCGGGTTTTTTTAGTTATTGACACTCCCCGACCTTAAGGTACGGGGATTCTTAAGACATTTCTGTCAAAATATCCCGCGCAAGCGTGGGTTCCCAGGCTGACTACATTTGCAGCCTAGCTGCGTAGTCATATCTCCTCAAAAATGTTTTGGGCGTAGACTTTCCCCCAGTCCGGGGGTAGGTTTTTACATCTTGTCTGGTCTAGTTATTCTACCATATTCATTTGTTAAGATGGATTTGTTATTTTACTTAACAATGTAAAAAAGTCGTCCGATCGGGACGGGGTTTTCAACCCAATTTTCTGATAAAATAATACGGCAAGGGAAGATAGGGAAAATTTAACATGGAAAGCGTTGCTTACATTTTGATTCTGGCTTTAGCCTTAGGTGTACTATTTTTTGCGATAGCCTTTCGGGAACCACCCCGGATTGGCAAATAATTAGCTATACGCTGGCAGCCAAGGGGTGTCAACAATGGCCTCAAAACCTTTGTATCTCTTGTTTATAGCAGAGTCTCGATCCCCTAAATCCCCCTTAAGAAGGGGGACTTTGAGAGAATTTCCGCCCCCTCGATAGTCAGGGGACGAAAGATAAAACTGCTGTCCTCCCGGATAGTGGGGGGACGCAAGACACTCTTGTCCCCCCGACCTAAGGGGGGCTAGGGGGGATCGGGCCTAGCCATCAAACAGCAGTCTAGAACTAGGTTTTAGCTCAAGTTGAGACACATCCTCAGCACTGTATCCTCAGTAATTTTTCTAGTCCAGCTATTCATCAGACCCCCGGGCGGTTAGATGAATGGCAATTTGCTGGCAACACCTGTTAAAATCAGCAATCATGCGCTGTTCCTCCTGTCAACACACAAATAGCCGCGTTCTCGAATCGCGTTCAGCCGAATCTGGTCAAAGCATCCGTCGGCGGCGCGAATGTTTGAGCTGTCAGCACCGCTTCACAACTTACGAACGCATAGAATTTGTGCCGATTACGGTGATTAAGCGGGACGGGAAGCGCGAATCTTTCGATCGGTCAAAATTAGTCAGAGGACTGGTTCGGGCCTGCGAAAAAACAGGTTTGTCTTCGGGACAGCTCGAAACCCTCGCAGAAGAAATCGAAGCCCAACTGCAAGGTCGATCGCTCCGGGAAGTCACGAGTTCTAACATTGGAGAATTAGTATTATTACATTTGCGGCCACTCAGCGAAGTCGCTTATGTCCGTTTCGCCTCTGTATATCGGCAATTTCGGGGCATTCGAGATTTTGTCGATACCCTGAATCACCTTCAGAGTCCCCTTGACGCAGCTTTGTGCCCAGAAACTGGGCCAGAAAATGAATCGGATTTGTCGGAACCGGATGAGTCGTGCGATCGAGCAAACCAGGAATCCTGCGTTATGTCAATTCCGGTTGCACCCTCAGTTGACTCAGGACACGGCAATGCCGTATCCCTACCCTAAAATAATCCATCGACCTGTAGGGACACGGCACTGCCGTGTCCGGATGCTTCTCAGGCAACTCAGGACACGGCAATGCCGTTTCCCTACCTAAATTAATTTAAAAGCAGTATGCCGATAAGGTATAATAATCCACTGGACTCTGAATGTTAAAAATCAAACGCTTTAACACAGAGTTGGAATTAAGAGCAATGGCAAGCGCCGGTGTACGGTTGCACCGGGCAAAAGTTGGCAAAAACTGACTTTCGTAAAAGATTTTGCAAGAAGTTAACCACTTTTTCAGCAAAATCTCTAGTATCTGCCTGCAAACGAAAAACATGAAGGAGAGAAATCCTAGGAAACTATTCGCATGGTCAATACCAAAACCACAGTCAAAGACATCGGCTTTACTCACGAAGATTTTGCGGCCTTACTTGATAAATATGACTATCACTTTAGCCCCGGCGATGTAGTAGCGGGTACAGTTTTTAGTATAGAACCGAGGGGCGCTCTGATTGATATCGGTGCTAAAACAGCAGCGTACATTCCCATTCAGGAAATGTCGATCAATCGAGTCGAAAGCCCTGAAGAGGTATTGCAATCAAACGAAACCAGAGAATTTTTCATCCTCACCGATGAAAATGAAGACGGACAATTAACCCTGTCCATTCGACGCATTGAGTATATGCGCGCCTGGGAAAGAGTGCGACAACTGCAAGCAGAAGACGCTACAGTTCGATCGCAAGTATTTGCCACCAACCGTGGCGGCGCACTGGTGAGAATAGAAGGATTGCGAGGCTTCATTCCCGGTTCTCACATCAGCACCCGCAAACCGAAGGAAGAATTAGTCGCCGAAGAATTACCCTTGAAATTCTTAGAGGTAGACGAAGACCGCAACCGCCTAGTATTAAGTCATCGTCGCGCCTTGGTTGAGCGCAAGATGAACCGCCTCGAAGTCGGGGAAGTGGTCATCGGTACAGTACGCGGTATCAAGCCCTACGGTGCGTTTATCGACATCGGTGGCGTCAGTGGTTTGCTACACATCTCGGAAATTTCGCACGATCACATCGATACGCCTCATAGCGTGTTTAATGTCAACGACGAAGTGAAGGTGATGATCATTGACTTGGATGCCGAAAGAGGCCGGATTTCTCTCTCCACCAAGCAATTGGAACCGGAGCCTGGGGCGATGGTCAAAAATCGTGAATTGGTGTACGAGAAAGCTGAGGAAATGGCTGCTAAGTTCCGTGAGAAAATGCTGGCTCAAAAGCAAGCTAAAGCTGGAATTGAAGTTCCTGCTGACTCAACTGATGCTGATGAACTCTCCGATGAAATACTCGAAGATGTACCGTCAGCAATGGAAGAAGATTTGCCGGAAGAAACAGTTGCAGCAGTAACGGAAGCTACACCCGAAGTAGTGACGGAAGCTACACCCGAAGTAGTCACGGAAGCTACATCCGAACCAGTTACGGAAGCTACATCCGAACCAGTTACGGAAGCTACATCCGAACCAGTTACGGAAGCTACACCCGAAGCAACATTAGAGGTATCCTCAGAAATACCTCCGGTGACAGTCGAATAATATCGGCATCACCAAGAAATTGGGTTTGAAGCCCCGTCCTTCCAGGACGGCTTTGTGCCAGAATGTAGGTGGTTGAAATCCCCGCCGTATAGTGCAGCGATATATACTCATCAGAGTTGAAACCGGGACTGCTCAAGAAATAGGGAAAGACTGAAGGGCAATGGTTATAATCCAACCTGGAAGCAAAACAAAAGTATTGTTAGTTAAAACAAAACGATACATATAGTCGGGATAGGGCATTGCCACGACTCTAAACGGACATGGAGGAAGAGTAAGACAACCGGGCGTTGCATCATCCGATGAAGTGTCAAGAATCCCCGCTCGTTTACGACGGGGAGTATGTCAATGTTATTAATTAAGGAGGGTATACCCTCTTTTTTTTTAAGTAAATTTTTACAAAGAAAGAATATGAGTTAATCGATCTTCTGTCATTCTGAGCGTAGCTCAGAATGACAGAAGATCGATTGAAATCCTTCCCCTTGACAAAGAGATTGAGAAAATTTGTAGGGGTAGTGGACGGTGCGTGCCTACCCTCCTCTCCTCATCCACTATTTTGTAGGTGTTTCAGGGATGGGGCGGGCACGGGGGCACCGCCCCTACAGAAAATTAAACAGCCCTGATTGACAAATACGGGGTTTTTCAGGAGATTTTTATGAACAACTCCGAGGCAAATATACCAGAATCGATCGCACCATCACCGATCGACGAGGCAGAGCAAAACACAGTAGAAGCCCCGTTTCCCATCGTTGGGATTGTCGCCTCAGCCGGAGGGCTAGAAGCATTCACAGAGTTTCTGGGCCACTTACCTGCCGATACCGGCATGGCATTTGTGCTGATTCAGCACCTCGATCCCAATTACAAAAGTCTGTTGAGCGAAATCCTCGCCACAAAGACAGAAATGCCTGTTAGTCAGGTGGAAGACGGCACGACTGTAGAGCCAAATCAAGTATATATAATTCCGCCTAACACTAAGATGACTCTCGTGGAAGGGGTGCTGAAACTTACACCCCGCGAGAAAGTTTATGGAAAATATATGCCGGGAGATGCGTTTCTGGTGTCCTTGGCTGTCGATCGCGGACACAAGGCGATCGCCATAATATTATCCGGGGGAGACGGAGACGGTTCGCTGGGAATCAAGGCAATCAAAGCAGCCGGTGGCTTGACATTTGCTCAATGCGAAGCCTCGGCAAAATTCGATAGTATGCCGAATACCGCAGTTGCCACAGGTGATGTAGACTTCGTTCTGCCCCCTCAACAAATTGCTCAGGAATTGGCAAATCTCAGTGGCAATCCCTGGATTTCTTGCCCGATATCGACGATCGCGGTTGCAGTATCACCCGAACAAAGTGATGTCCGGGCAACTATTTTGGGACTGTTGCGATCGACCACAGGCGTTGATTTTACCCACTATAAAGTCGCTACGGTCGATCGACGCATCCAGCGACGGATGCTGTTATACAAGCTGGAACGATTGGCAGATTACGCCCAATATCTGCGAGACTATCCGGCTGAAGTCCATGCTCTGTATCAAGAAATCCTGATCCACGTCACCAGTTTTTTTCGCGATCCAGAAGCCTTTGAACAGTTAAAAGAGCTGGTTTTTCCCACGATTACCCAAAATAAATCGGCAGAAATTCCCATCCGGATTTGGGTGGCGGGATGTTCCACTGGAGAAGAAGTTTACTCGATCGCGATTTGTTTGTTAGAGTTTTTGAGCGATCGAGCTCCCCTACCACAGATCCAGATTTTTGCCACAGATATTAGCGAAGCGGCGATTAGCAAAGCAAGGTCTGGCTTCTACTTAGAAAACCAGATGATCGACGTTTCAGCAGAGCGCCGGGCTCGCTTCTTTCTGGTGGAAGGAGGAGGCTATAAAATCAACAAAACAGTCCGCGAGCTGTGTATATTTGCCAGACAAAACTTAGGCAGCGACCCGCCTTTTTCCAATCTCGATCTAATTAGCTGTCGCAATGTGCTGATTTACTTAGCAGAGCCGTTGCAAAAACGAGTGATTCCGATTTTTCATTACAGTCTTAACCCGACTGGCTTTCTCCTATTAGGCACTTCTGAGAGTATCGGAAAATTCTCATCCTTATTTGATTCAGTACACACAAAGTGCAAAATCTATGCTAAAAAATTGACTGAAAATAGTCCGATATTTTCGTTTTCGACGAGTTCTTATCCCGTCGCTAAAGTAGATGAATCTGAGCAAATGAATGAAAACGATCCAGATTCATTTGACTTACAGCGATACACAGACCAACTGATTTTGAATCGCTATGCCCCAGCAGGTGTGGTTGTCAACGAACAGATGAACATTCTGCAAGTGCGGGGAGACACCAATGCTTACTTGAGACTGACACCAGGGATTCCCAGCTTAAACTTGCTGACAATGGCAAGGAAAGGCTTGCTGATCGAGCTTCGCACTGCAATTTATCAGGCACTGATGCAGAACGTAATTGTCAGAAAAGAAGGGATCGGGGTGGAAACGGGCGATCGATCGAGTCTCGTCAATCTTGAGGTGATTCCGTTCCAGCCTGCGACAGTCGAATCACGCTACTTGTTGATTCTATTTGAAGAAGCTTTACCCACTGCGATCAACCTCAATAACGTCAATTCTGAGAGTTTGGAGCCTGGTGATTTAGAGGCTGAGATTGTGCGGCTGAGGCAGACGCTTGTCACCGCTAACGAAGAAAAACTTGCGGCTCAAGCGCATCTGCAAGCGGTAATTCATGAGCAGGAAAATCTCAACCAAGATATCAAAGTTGCCAACGAAGAAATCCTATCGAGCAACGAGGAGTTGCAAAGCACCAACGAGGAACTAGAAACTGCCAAAGAAGAGATTCAAGCTACCAACGAGGAACTGATCACCACTAATGAGGAACTTCGCAGTCGAAATATTGAACAACACCAGGTCAATAATGACTTAATAAATTTGCTTGGTAGTATCAATATCCCGATTTTAATCCTGACAAATGATTTACAGATTCGACGCTTTACGCCAATGGCAAAGCAACTTTTTAATCTGATTACTACAGATATTGGACGACCTTTTAGCGATATTCGTTCCTCTCTTGATGTTCCTAATTTGGAAGCAATGATTTTGGAGGTGATTGATACTCTCCAGACGAAAGAACAAGAAGTCCAAACTCTAGCGGGATATTGGTACAACCTCCGCATTCGTCCTTATCGCACGACGGAAAACCTGATTGACGGTGTGGTAATGGTTTGGATCGATATTGATGCTCTGAAACGTAGTGCCAAAACCTTAGAGTTGGCCCGAAATTATGCTGAAACGATCGTCGAAACTGTTCAAATACCTTTAGTCGTGCTGGATGCTAATTTACAAGTGAACACTGCCAATCGATGTTTCTATGAAACATTTCAGGTTTCATCCCCAGAAACAGCGGAATTTTCGCTGTTTGAATTGGGAAATGGGCAATGGAATATCCCGAAACTGCGATCGATCTTGGAAGATATTCTGGTGAGTGATGTTCAGCTTCAAAACTTTGAGTTAGATCACGTATTTGAGCAGATTGGGCAGAAAACTATGCTGCTGAATGCTTGTAAACTGCAACGCGAAGACCAAGGTTTAATGATTTTGTTGTCGATCGAGGATATCACCGATCGCAGACAGTTTGAGATAGAGCGATCGCAGCTATTGATGCAGGAGAAGTCAGCCCGTCAACAAGCAGAAACCAGCAACCGTGCTAAAGATGAATTTCTGGCAAATCTCTCCCATGAACTCCGTAACCCCCTAACTCCGATCCTGGGATGGGCAAAATTGCTGCGCTCTGGCAAGCTGAATGAAGCAACGGCTAGTCGCGCCCTAGAGGTGATTGAGCGGAGTGCGATCGCCCAAAATCAGTTAATTGAAGATATTCTGGATATTTCCCGGATTACGAGCGGTAAGCTTCATCTCGATATTAGTCCGATCGATCTGGTGGTGGTGGCGCAAAATGCGATCGACGGGGTTCAATTATCAGCGGATGCCAAAAACATCCAAATGGTTGCTCAGTTGAGTTCTGCGACTGTTTTAGGCGATGCTGACAGGTTGCAACAAGTCCTATGGAATCTGCTATCTAACTCGATTAAGTTTACCCCATCGGGTGGACGAGTGGAAATTGTCTTAGAGGCGATCGACAGTCATGCTCAAATTCGAGTCAGCGACACCGGAAAAGGCATTCTGGCAGAATTTTTGCCGTATATATTCGATCGTTTCCATCAAGGAGATTCCAGCACTACCAAGGCTAATCAAGGGCTAGGATTAGGTTTGTCGATCGTGCGTCATCTAGTAGAGTTGCATGGGGGAACAGTGCGGGCGGATAGTCCGGGTGAAGGACAAGGAACTACGATAATTTTGAGGTTGCCGCTAGTTTTAATAGCCCAAGAATCAATACAACCTAGTAATTTGCAGCCAACTGTATTTACACTACCCCTAAACACATTGAAAGATAGTAACCGCTGCCTTGAAGGCTTGCATATCTTAAGCGTAGATGATGATATCGATACCCGTGAGTTATTGAAATTTGTGCTGGAAGACTCCGGGGCCGAGGTGTTGACGGTGGGTTCTGCAAAAGAGGCGATCGCGGCTTTGAAGGAAAACCTTGACAAATATGACGTGCTGATATCTGATATTGGAATGCCAGAAGAAGATGGATATTCTTTGATGGAACAAGTGCGATCTCTTGATGCCGAAGCTGGTGGAAATATTCCAGCCATTGCGCTTACTGCTTATGCTAGCGATGGAGAACGGCAAAAGGCGATCGATGCAGGTTTCAACAAGCATATTGCTAAGCCTGTGAAGCCTGTTCAACTCGCATTAATCATTGCGGAGCTAGCGGGAATATCTTAAATAATCTTGGACATAAGAGTCGGCGGTTGAAACCGCGTCTATACAAACAAAACCCGCCTCCGCGGGTTGAAGAATGCCGGTTAAAATTACCTTGTTTTCTTCAGTCCGCGGAGGCGGACATCGTTTGTGTAGACGCGGTTTCAACCGCCGTCTAATCTCAGACATCGTTGATATAGACGCGGTTGCAACCGTACGTCCGATCTAAAAACAATTGCCAAAAATAGCACAATATGAGACAATACAATAAAATACAAAAATTAAGGAGTTTTGATTCTTGGTAACTATTAAATGTCGAGGCATTAGCTTCTCTAATATTCAAGCCGTAATCTTTGACAAAGATGGTACTCTAGAGGATTCTCAAGAATTTTTGAGACATTTAGGGCTGAAACGATCGCGCCTCGTAGATGCTCAAATCCCAGGCGTTGGAGAGCCATTACAAATGGCTTTCGGCATCGAAGTTGGTAAAATCGACCCCACGGGCTTGCTAGCAGTCGGTAGCCGCCGGGAAAACGAAATTGTGGCGGCAGGATATATCGCGGAAACTGGCAGAGGATGGATAGAATCTTTAACTATTGCTCAACGCGCTTTTGATGAAGCCGACCAAATGTTAAAAAGTAGTCCACCTTCTCCTTTGTTTGTTGGCAGTTTGGAAGTATTAAAATCTCTGTGTGAAGCTGGCTTGAAACTAGGAATTCTTTCGGCTGCGACAACAAAAGCGGTAGAAAAACTTGTGAAAGCTCACCAATTAAGCGAATATATTCAGTTAGAAATGGGTGTAGATTCTGTACATCTGAATAAACCCGATCCGAAACTATTTTTGTTAGCTTGTGAAAGACTAGGAGTAAATCCCGCAGAAACTTTGATGGTGGGAGATTCGGCGGGTGATATTCAGATGGGGAAAGATGCTGGCGCGGCTGGCTGCATCGGGATTTGTTGGGGGAATGCCCAGGTTAGTCATTTGGAAAAGGCTGATGTGGCGATCGCATCTTTGGATGAAATTACAATTTTAGCAGATTGAGCAAACATTCAGATCAATGGAGACGGAGGAGACGGCAGTGCCGTGTCCCTACCGCGATCAATTGTAGGGAGACGGCACTGCCGTCTCCTCGCTTGTCACCTGACGGCGCAGCCGGAATTGATATCAGTCCCTACAAACAACGCAAACCCAAAATTATCACATCTCTTTCAACGCCATCAAGTTCGGCGACTTGCGGCATATATCCCCACTGCTGAAACCCAAATTTCTGGAACAACGTTAGACTCGGCTGATTGTGAGCAAAAATTATTGCCATCAGGGTTTTAAGTCTCAATTCTGGACTCCGCGCAATTGCCGATTGCAATAATTTTTGTCCAATTCCGCAGCTTTGGCGATCGGGCGCGACGTAGATGCTAATTTCTGCGGTATGCTGATAGGCGGCGCGTCCGTAGAAAAGCTGAAAACTCAGCCAGCCGACGATTTTTTTTTCTGATTCCATTACCCAAATCGGCAAAGAATAGGGCGAGTGTTCTCTGTACCATGCGAGGCGGCTTTCGACTGAGACTGGTTTTAAATCTGCTGTGGCCATTCTCCCCGGTATTGCTGCATTGTATATTTGGACAATTGCGGATAAATCGCTTTCTACTGCGTCGCGGATTTTCATGATTTAAGAAAGAGTTGACAGTTGACAGTTGAGAGTCGTAGGGTGTGTCGCCCTCAAACATTCCCAAACAAATATCGACAATCTTATGGCGACGCACTTGGTACAATTTATCTCTTGCAAAAATACAAAGCACTCCGCCCCAACCCTCCCCTTGAATCAGGGGAGGGGGTAAGATTATTCTTGTTTCCCCCCTTGATAAGGGGGGTAAATTTGACTTTTGCAAGAGTTCTAATTTATAAAAAATTTTGCTACCATAAATTTTCGAGTTTGTTGCATCAAATATGGTATAAGGTTCGTCGCTACAAGATTTGCGATCGACTTTTAGGCATTTTTGAGGGCGACACACCCTACAAATACTTCCTTTATATAGACGCGGTTTCAACTGTACGTCGGATCTAAGCATCAACATTCAGATTGTACAGTTCCATGATATCGCTAACAGCCATCCGCGAATTGGCTCCCAATGTTAGCGGTGATGTGTGTCCTCGCTGAAAGTGTTCTGCCGCCGCACAGCCGATCATTGCTGCGTTGTCCGTGCAATATTTTAATGGGGGAAACAATACTCGCAAGTTGTGCTTAACTGCGGCTGCTTGTAAATGTTTTCGGAGTCCGCTGTTGGCTGCGACTCCGCCGCCGACTACTATGGTAGTGAGTCCGAAATTTAGCGCACAGTCGATCGCTCTTTTGGTTAAACCCTTCGCTACTGTTTCCTGAAAACTCGCCGCAATATCATTAATTGTAGAGGCAGCCAAGACGCCTTCGCCACCGGCATTAATATCTAGTTTTTTGAGTTTCTGCACTAATTGCAAAACTGCTGTTTTCAACCCGCTAAAACTGCTGTCGTAGGGATGATATCCGCCACCAGGTAGGGAAATTCTGCCTTCAGGTAGGGGGTATGCTTGGGGATTTCCCAGGGCGGCCAATTTGTCCATCAGCGGCCCGCCGGGATATCCTAGCTGCAACAGTCTGGCGACTTTATCAAAAGCTTCGCCCGCCGCATCGTCGCGCGTTTGTCCGACTGTTTCGTAAACGCCGCAATCTTTAACATAAATTAAACTGGTGTGTCCCCCGGAAACTAACAAGCACAAAAACGGCGGCTGCAAGTCTGGTTCGATTAAGTAAGAAGCGTAGATGTGCCCTTCGAGGTGGTGGACGCCTAAAAAAGGTTTTTGGTGGACTATTGCCAAGCTTTTCGCCGCTGTCAGCCCGACTAACAATGCACCTACTAAACCGGGGGCACAAGTCGCTGCAATGCCGTCAATTTCTGACCAACTCAGGTTGGCTTCACTCAGACACTGGGCAATTACCTGATTTAGCATTTCTAGGTGACTCCGCGAAGCCACTTCCGGGACTACCCCACCGTACTGCTCGTGGATTTTAATTTGTGATGCTACAACATTGCTGCAAACTTGACGATTCTTAACAATTGCCGCTGCTGTTTCGTCACAACTTGTTTCGATCGCGAAAATGGTTGCCATTAACTGGTAATTTTATTTGATAGGTTAGCTATTGCTAGCTTAACGAATTCGGCGCAAGTCCCCCGGCTCGATCTGTTCTCAGGTTATTGCTTGCGGATATTTGCCAGCCGTTGGAGTGGGTCGGAGGCGATCGAATTATAATGCAAGCTGTGGAATATCCTAGCGGTATTACTAAGCTCTCGCACTGACCTATGAAACCCGAATCCCTCATTCTTTTGGGCTTTGCCGCCTCTATGATGGAGACTTTACACCCTCAGCAAGTGCGGTAATCTGGATTCGCGATCGGCAAGTTGAAATGCTTGTACAAAAACTTATTGTTTTGTAACAAAAGGAAACAATTTCATGCGACGATTGTTTGCTGCAATTTTAGTGGTTAGTCTGTGGATCAGTTTTGTTCCAGTTGCTTCGGCTTACAATTTAGTGCCGTGCAAGGACTCTCCCGAATTCAAGGAACTGGCTAAAAATGCACGTTCTACCAATGGCGATCCGGCATCTGCCAAGGCAAGATTCGAGATGTATTCTCAAGCTATGTGCGGCCCGGAAGGATACCCGCACTTAATCGTAGACGGCAGCTTGGACAAGGCTGGCGACTTTTTGATTCCTAGCGTGCTGTTCTTGTATATTGCTGGTTGGATTGGTTGGGTAGGCCGCGCTTATCTGCAAATTGCCAAAAAATCTGCAACTCCAGAGGAAAAAGAGATTATTATCGACGTTCCTGTGGCAATCTCCTGTATGCTGACTGGCTTTTTGTGGCCTCTGGCAGCACTCAAAGAAATCACCACTGGTGAAATGTTTGCCAAGGACGACGAAATTACTGTTTCCCCCCGCTAAAATAGGGAAATGGAGCCAAGGCTAATAGCTAACAGTTAATCGATTAACTGCAAGTTAGCAATTAGTGTCTTACCGAGCGATCGGCAATTACCAACTGTCTCGAATTTTCAGGAGCAGAATTCATGCAATATTTTCTCAAGTTTCTTTCAAGCGCACCAGTATTGGCAGCACTTTGGTTCTCTATTCAAGCTGCGGGTTTGATTGAATTTAACCGCTTTTTCCCTGACTTGCTTTTCCATCCGATGCCTTAAGATTTGACCGGAATTAGGTCTCAAAAATTAGGGCAAAAAAGTTGAGAGTTTTGAGTTTTGAGTGATGAGTTAAAGGTTAATTTAAAGCTCAAACATCAAAACTCTCAAACTCTATAGACTTTCTCAGTAACATGAAGTGGGCATAGGGCATGGGGCATAGGGCATGGGGCATGGGGCATAGGGTATGGGGCATGGGGCATGGGGCATGGGGCATAGCTACTAAGAACCAAGAACCAAGAACCAAGAACCAATAACAACTAACAACTAACAACTGACAACTGACAACTGACTAATGACTAATATTGTGAATCGATGAAGTCTTATCTCGCCGCAGCAATTCAAATGACTAGCTTGCCTGACCTGCAAAAAAATTTGGTGCAGGCAGAGGAATTAATCGACCTGGCAGTGCGTCGGGGTGCGGAGTTAGTTTCCTTACCAGAAAATTTCTCGTTTATGGGAGAAGAGGAGGAGAAGATTGCTCAAGCAGAGGCGATCGGACTCCAAAGCGAAAAATTCCTCAAAACCATGGCCCAGCGGTTCCAGGTGACGATTCTGGGCGGCGGATTTCCCGTGCCGACGGATGGGGGGAAGGTATACAATACTTGCTTGCTAGTAGACCCAAACGGTAGCGAAGTGGCAAGGTACAAAAAAGTACATTTGTTTGATGTGAATGTGCCAGACGGGATTACTTACAGGGAATCAAACACGGTGAAAGCTGGTGAAGATTTGCCGCCGGTTTATGTGTCGCCGGAGTTGGGGACGCTGGGACTTTCGGTGTGCTATGACGTGCGGTTCCCGGAAGTTTACAGGCATTTGTCGCACAAGGGTGCTGATGTTTTGTTCGTGCCGGCGGCGTTTACTGCTTACACTGGCAAGGATCACTGGAAGGTTTTGTTGCAAGCGAGGGCGATCGAGAATACTTGTTATACGATCGCCCCAGCGCAGACTGGACACCACTACGGCCGCCGTCAAACTCACGGTCACGCGATGATTGTAGACCCTTGGGGTGCGGTTTTGGCGGATGCCGGAGAGGAACCGGGTGTGGCGATCGCAGAGATTAATCCCGATCGGCTAGAACAAGTCCGCCGCCAAATGCCCTCATTGCAACACCGGGTTTTTCTTTGAAGGAATTTTGAGACCAATTGGTCTCAAAATTTCACTCCCAGTCAGGGATGAAGACCACAATAATTTTAATTCGACCGAGGAATTGTGTACGTTCGTACACACTTTATCTGTAGGGTGCGTACCACGCACTCTACCAAGTACAACTAATATTGTTTAATGCAGGTTCAATGACCGTGCACTTCTGCTAAAAGAAGAATTGGCGACAGTAGAATTGCACGAAATGCGTTTTTTTGGAGAAATGAAACACACTCTTTCGGTTTTAGTTGAAGATGAAGCGGGTGTCCTCACTCGAATTGCTGGTTTATTTGCCCGTCGGGGTTTTAATATTGAAAGTCTGGCAGTTGGCCCAGCAGAGCAAGTGGGAGTGTCTCGGATTACGATGGTTGTACCGGGAGATGACCAGATTATCGAGCAGTTGACCAAGCAACTGTACAAGTTGATTAATGTGCTTAAAGTTCAGGATATAACGGAAATTCCCTGTGTGGAACGGGAGTTGATGTTGCTGAAAGTTAATGCTGCTAGCGGGACGCGATCGGAGATCATTGAGTTAGCTCAGATTTTTAGAGCGCGAGTGGTGGATATTGGTGATGATACGCTGACTTTGGAAGTTGTCGGAGATCCGGGTAAGATGGTGGCGATCGTCCAGGTTCTAAATAGATTTGGGATTAAGGAAATTGCTCGTACTGGAAAAATTGCTATGACTCGGGAGTCGGGCGTAAATACGGAGTTTCTCAAGTCTTTGGAAGCGAAAGTTTAAAGAAGAAGGAAGAAGGAAGAAGGAAGAAGGAAGAAGGAAGAAGGAAAAAGTCAACCCCCATGCCCCCCTGACAGGTGTAGGTTTTCCCCTGGCAAAACCCAGCAAATCTAGACAGTGCAAAGGTTTTGGGCTTTTGCCTCTTAAAATTTCAAACTCTTATGGGATAAGGCTTTTACCCAAAAACCTACACCCGTCAGATGCCCCCCAAGGGGGGAAATTCAGGAAGAAGGAAGAATGTTTTAACTTCTAATTCCCAATTCCCGATTCCCAATTCCCGATTCCCAATTCCCAATTCGCGATTACCATTTGGGTTGACTTTCGATCAAACCTGTGGCTGTGATGGTGTCTACAGGCTTTGAGAAAAAGTATCCCTGTCCGTATTCGCATTGCAGCGCTCTGAGCAAGTTAAGCTGTTCGATGGTTTCTATTCCTTCAGCGATCGCATCCATGCCTAAATGACTGGCTAAGATCAAAATAGTCTGTACAATAGCTTCGTTTCCTTCATCTTCAGTCATGCGGCTCACAAAAGCTCGATCGATCTTTAAGGCATCAGTGGGAAAAGTGTGCAGGCGGCTCAAAGAAGAATAGCCTGTGCCAAAATCGTCAATATATAATTCAATTTCTAAATTTTTCAATTGGGAGAGGATAGCGGCGGCTGATTCGGCATTGTCCACGATCACGCCTTCGGTAATTTCTAACTTTAAAGTGCGGGGGTCAAGGTGAGTTTCTTGTAAAATCTCACGAATGCGATCGATTAAATCCGGCTGTTTAAATTGTTCGTTAGAAAGGTTGACGCTGACTGTCAACGGCGGATTTGCGGGGAATTTTTCGTGCCACTCGTGGATCTGACAGCAAGCCGATCGCATCATCCACCAACCAATAGGTACAATCAATCTAGTTTCTTCTGCTACTAAAATAAACTCACCGGGAGCTACTAAACCGCGCTGGGGGTGATACCATCGCAGCAGCGCTTCAAAACCGCTGATTCTACCGCTAGTTAGAGAGACGATGGGCTGGTAGTAAAGCTGAAATTCCTGGGAGTCTAGAGCGCGCCGCAATTCGTTTTCCAGTTGCAAAAGGGCGACGGCGCGAGTGTGCATACTTAAGTCGAAAACTTCGTGGCGAGCTTTGCCCAATCCCTTTGCGTGATACATGGCAGCATCTGCATCTCGCAGCAGTTCTTCTGGTCGATCGTACAATATTCGGAATGGGACGGGAACAGGAGAGTCGGGAGATAGGCAAGACAAAGCAGTTTCCCGATCGACATGGACGAGATTTCCTGGACTAGAAAATTCGGAAAAATTGTTGGGATCCTGTGGCAAACCGGAACAAACAATGCCAATGCTAGCACTGCTAAAAACTTGATATTCGTTGAGGTAAAAAGGCTGTGCCAGTTCCGCTTGCACTCGTTCGGCAATGTGGATCGCATCATCGGTGTTTTTGATATTTTCCAGCAAAATAGCGAATTCGTCGCCGCCGAGACGGGCAACAGTATCTCCAGCCCGCAAACAGATTTCCAGGCGCTGGGCGATCGCGATCAGCAAGCGATCGCCCACTAAATGCCCCAAACTGTCATTAACCACCTTAAAGCGGTCTAGATCGATAAACAGCACCGCAAACAAAACCTCGGGACGGCGTTTTGAAAGCTCGATCGCGTGTCCCAAACGATCCATAAATAAAGCTCGGTTGGGCAAACCCGTCAGCGTATCGTGCAAAGCATCGTGTACTAACTTCTCTTCAGCTATTTTCCGCAGAGTGATATCTTCGACAGTACCTTCGTAGTAAAGCAAATTGCCACCAGCGTCGCGAACAGCCCGGCCGTTTTCGGAAACCCAGATAGTAGTTCCGTCAGCGCGGTAAACTTGGGACTCGAACTCAGACACAGAACCGTGTTTTTCGATCGCACCCAAGAACTCGACGCGGCGGTTGGGATCGAGGTAGAGTTGGTGCTCGATATCGTGGATGTTTGCGATCAGTTGGGTTGCCGACTCGTAGCCGTAAATTCTGGCTAAAGCCGGATTGGCACTGATATAGCGTCCGTCAGCACTCGTTTGAAAAATTCCCTCGATCGCGTTTTCAAAGATGCTGCGGTATTTTTCTTCGGCTTGTTGCAGCGCGAATTCTGCCTGCTTGCGATCGCTGATATCTGTCAGCGTGCCGAGATAGCCCAGAACTGCTCCATTGTTGTCAATTTCCGGCACTGCTTGCCAAAATACCCAGGTTGTGAGGTTGCCGTTGCAGAAGCGGTACTCTAACTTACAAGGCAATTTATCTTTGACAGCGCGATACCACTGGCTCAAAATGCGATCGCGGTCTTCGGGATGCAAACTTTGGGCCCAACCTTCGCCCAATGCCTTTGGCGCAGTCAGTCCCGCCATCTCCAAAAATCGCTCGTTGACATACAAACAATCTCCCGCAGCGTCGGCGCGGAAAATCCCGACTGGCAGTATTTTAGCTAAAGTGTAATAGCGGTATTCGCTTTCTAGCAGGGCGCTGGCAGCTACTTTAGTCTCTGTGATATCAAACATTGCGCCTTGAAGGATGACGGAGTTGCTGGCTCGATCGCGAACTGCGATCGCTCGATCGCGGAACCAGACAATTTTACCGTTGCGGGCGATCGCGCGGTATTCTGACACCAGCGGCCCGTCGCTAAAAATATCTTCTCCCTCGGTAAATTTCTGTGTAGCGTTTTCAACTAACACGCGATCGCGGTCTTCTGGGTGAACGAGTTTCAGCCACAGATCTGGGTCTGCCTTCCATTCAGCTACAGAATAACCGAGAAAAGTCTCAATTTGCGGGCTGATGTAAAGTTTGGCAGCGCTGCGGTTGAGGGGAGAAATGTAGGTGACAGCCGGCATTTGTTCTACAAGCGCGCAGTATTTCGCTTCTACGGTGCAGAGTGCTGCTTCTAGGCGCTGCCGCTCCAATTCGGCAGCCGCCCGTCCGGCAAAGATGCTAATAATTAGCTGAAATTTGGCAAGATGTGATTCTAGTAGGGGGCGATCGTGGAAAATACAAATAATGCCCAAAGGTTCGCCGTAGGAGTTTTTCAGCAAGATTCCCAGGAAGCTGCGCGAACCTGTAACGATCGGTCTGCGGTCTTCAGGAAAGGTTTCCATGAGGCGGTCTGGACAGGAGTACATTCCCTGCTCAAACACCAGCGCTTCGGGAGTATTGGCAGTGTTGCACTCAAAGTTTGGCTGTGGCTGTCCGTCGCTCCAAAAACTGATAACTTGTAATTTATCGGGAGTTAGATCGGCGCGTTCGATCGATTTAATCGATTTGGCAGCAATGGCGCTGCGAACTCCTAGTGCTGAGGCTAAGTGGGGAACTAAGGTATCAAAGAATTGTGTCCCCCCGGGCGAATTAGTACCTGCCAGGATGTCACCTAGCAAGTCTTCCTCTAATTGCGGGGAAGTGGTGGCTTTGGGAGGGTTGTCGTTAGGAGGGCTATCGGCATTTTGGTCGATCGAACCCTCGATGCTCAGACTAACGGTTTTGCTGGTGGAAGGCCCTACAAGAGGCGAAGAATTCACAGTTGGGCGTTGTTGCTGGGCTAAGAATAGATTGTAGCCAATACCTAACAGTTTACCCAAGAAGCTGTCAGCGATCGCCAACAGATTTGAGTTGGGGAAAATCAACAAGTTTTTCCTAATTTTCAATCTCGCAGATAAATCTGGCTGTAATTCTGCCAACTGCGGTTGCTCTTCGGCAGTTGGCAGACTGGGATGCCTTCGGTGCCACTTGAGATAAATCGCGATCGCGAAGACTAAAGTCGCCGATAATCCCAGAAGGTATGCAAGAATCTCAAAGTAAAAAAATAAATCTAGCTCGAACATCGATTAGCACCGCTCGACAATTATAGTAGTTAGCAGAAAGAATTGGTTTAAAGCCGGAATCCCGATCGGGAGAAATTAAAATCAGATTATTCATCACTCCAATCCTCGGACTTCGAGATAGAGGTAGCTGTCCCAAGTCAACTGTCAATTGTCAGTTGAATTAAAGGCAGTCTATATTATTAAAAATAACTAAGTATCGTCACGGATGAGTAACGAATACAAGGTAGGATTGGAGGTGAAGGCGAAAATAGAGTTAATACCCTGCTATGAAAGCGATCGTTTTTGAAACTCCCGGAAGCCCATCCGTATTGAAACTGCAAGATATCTCAGCCCCTACTATACAAACAGAAACTGAAGTTTTGGTGCGGTTGCGGGCGGCGGGGATCAATCCGATAGATACTAAGTTGCGATCGCGCGGCACATTTTACCCCGAGAAAACTCCTCACGTTTTGGGGTGCGACGGTGCTGGAGTGGTAGAAGCTATCGGTGCTGAGGTGCAGAGTGTCCAAGTCGGAGACGAGGTTTTTTTCTGCCACGGGGGTTTAGGCGGGTCGATCGGTACTTACGCTGAGTTTGCCGTTGTAGACGAACGTTTTCTCGCCATCAAGCCTGCTGCTTTAAGTTTTGTTGAGGCGGCGGCTGCACCCTTAGTTCTAATTACAGCATGGGAGTCGCTGTACGATCGAGGGCGCTTGCAAGCCGGTCAGAAAGTGCTCATTCTAGCAGGTGCAGGCGGTGTCGGCCACGTCGCGGTACAGTTGGCTTCGTTGCAGGGTGCTGAGGTTTGCACTACTGTTAGTTCCGAAGCAAAAGCCGAGTTTGTACGGCAGTTAGGTGCAGATTCAGTTATTTTATACAAAAATACGGATGTTGTCGATCGGGTTTTGGCTTGGACTGAGGGCCAAGGAGTTGATTTGGCTTTTGATACAGTCGGGGGAGAAACTTTTTACCAAACTATTCCGGCTGTGAAGATTTACGGAGATTTGGTAACAATTTTGGAACCAGATCCGGCTTTGGGCAATTTGAAAACAGCGAGAATGCGGAATCTGCGGATTAGTCTGGAGTTAATGTTAACTCCGATGCTGCAAAATTTGGTGGAGGAACAGCAACAGCAGGCAAAGATTTTGCAGCAGTGTGCTCGTTTGTGCGATCGTAATTTGCTCAAAATTCACGTCAGCCAAACTTTCCCGCTAGAACAAGCTCAAGCAGCGCATGAGTTGTTAGAAACAGGTTCAGTAACGGGTAAAATAGTGCTTGAAATTGCGGGCGATTGAGATTCCCGGCGAATCGAATTCGGCCTGGGGCGACTAATAAATGAATTGAGAGAGCGCCGCTCCCCAAAATTCTTACTATAGCGGTTATCAGAAACATAAGGTACGTTGTTGGGCTTAAGCCCTCTTAGAGGTACGTTTTAGAGGTAAGTTGTTGGGCTTAAGCCCTCTTAGAGGTAAGTTGTTGGGCTTAAGCCCTCTTAGAGGTAAGTTGTTGGGCTTAAGCCCTCTTAGAGGTACGTTGTTGGGCTTAAGCCCTCTTAGAGGTACGTTGTTGGGCTTAAGCCCTCTTAGAGGTACGTTGTTGGGCTTAAGCCCTCTTAGTTTAACTGGTTATATAAGCTACCAGTCATACCTCATCTTTTTGAGAAAGGCTATACAATAACAAAAACAAACCGCCTCACCATCTCACCAATGTTAGATAAAATCTGGCAATTCCTCAAACAATTAATTCAGCGGCTATTCGGCACCAATCCTACAATTCAACCGCCACCACCTCAACCTGCGCCAACTTTGACTGATGCGGAATACGAGGCGAAGTTGATGGAACTTCTCGAAGGGGTGAATCAGGGCTGGGGAAGAGGCGATGTTGCGGGATTCTTACTCGCAAAACGGATTAAAAATGGTGATTTTGCGGCTTGGTTGCGGAGGTTTGGGGTGCGATCGTTGGAGGGCGCGCAGGGGAGTACAGCGTCTACGGATGCGGTGGTATCGCTTCAGGAATTGGCGCGCAGGTTGGAGTTGTTGGGTGGAGTTGGGGGTGGGGAATTGGGAAAGGTGGCGGGGAATGTTGGTAGGGAGATTTTGGTTCGGTTTCCGCTAGTTTCGGGTGAGGGGGGTGAGGATGTTGATGGAGAGGCTGAGGCTTGGACAAAGCTAGGTAATGAGCAATATATGAAAGGGGATTTTGAAGGGGCGCTGAAGTCTTACGACAAAGCCTTAGAAATCAAACCAGATTATTACAAAGCCTGGAACGGTCGGGGCATTGCACTGGGTAATTTAGGCAGGCCTGAAGATGCGATCGCCTCCTACGACAAAGCCTTAGAAATCAAACCTGATGATGACACAACCTGGTACAATCAGGGCCTTACACTGGATAAATTAGGCAGGCTTGAAGAGGCGATCGCCTCCTACGACAAAGCCTTAGAATTAAAACCAGATTTTCACAAAGCCTGGCACCATCGGGGCGGTACACTGGGTGATTTAGGCAGGCTTGAAGATGCAATCGCTTCCTACGACAGGGCTTTAGAATTCAAACCAGATTATCATATTTCTTGGTACAATCGGGGCGTTGTACTGTATGATTTAGGCAGGCTAGAAGATGCGATCACCTCCTGCGATAAAGCCTTACAAATTAAATCAGACTATCACTTTGCCTGGGGTACTCGGGGCAATGCACTGGGTAAATTAGGCAGGCTTGAAGATGCGACCGCCTCCTACGACAAAGCCTTAGAATTCAAACTAGACTTTCACGTTGCTTGGTACAATCGGGGCATTGCACTGCGTAATTTAGGCTTGCTTGAAGATGCGATCGCCTCCTACGACAAAGCCTTAGAAATCAAACCAGATGATGACGCAGCCTGGAGCAATCGGGGCCGTACACTGAATGATTTAGGCTTGCTTGAAGATGCGATCGCCTCCTACGACAAAGCCTTAAAAATCAAACCAGATGATGACGCAGCCTGGAACAATCGGGGCAGTGCACTGCATAATTTAGGCTTCTTGGAAGAAGCGATCGCCTCCTACGACAAAGCTTTAGAATTCAAACAAGATTTTCACCAAGCCTGGTACAATCGGGGCGGTGCACTGGATAATTTAGGCTTGCTTGAAGATGCGATCGCCTCCTACGACAAAGCCTTAGAATTCAAACTAGACTTTCACGTTGCTTGGTACAATCGGGGCATCGCACTGCGTAATTTAGGCTTGCTTGAAGATGCGATCGCCTCCTACGACAAAGCCTTAGAAATCAAACCAGATTTTCACGTTGCCTGGTACGATAGGGGCATTATACTGAGTGATTTAGGCAGACTAGAAGAAGCGATCGCCTCCTACGACAAAGCCTTAAAATTCAAACCAGATGATGACGGAGCCTGGTACAATCGGGGCATCGCACTGCGTAATTTAGGCAGGCTTGAAGAGGCGATCGCCTCCTACGACAAAGCCTTAGAATTCAAACCAGATTATGACCGAGCCTGGAACAGCAGAGGTATGATACTTTGCTATTATTTAAACAGATATGAAGAGGGGATCGCCTCCTTCGACAAAGCCTTAGAAATCAAACCAGATGATGACTCATCCTGGATTAACCGGAGTATAGCAGTCAAATATGCACCTAAACATAGGCTGCTAGTTTATGAAATCTTACAAGCAAAATTCCCTAAATCTCCACCTGTTACCAGAACTCTCATAACTCACAACCTGAAACAGCGCGGCTACGAAGGACAAATATTAACATTAAAAGCAGGCTTAGAATATTGCCGACAAAAGACCCATCCCGAAGGATATGGAGAACTGCATCAAGCACTAGGAGATGCTCATTATAGTCGAGGAAAACTCAATTCTCCCAACACCTATTGGAATAAAGCCACCACCAGCTACCAAGAAGCACTCAAAACTCTAACCAAAGATACTTTCCTGCAACTGCATCTACAAGTATTACAGAATTTAATCAAAACCTTAGTTAGCCTAAAACAAACTGACGAAGCCAATAAATTACAGCGAGATGCAACGGATTTATTGCACCGCTTGCTGAAACAGCAAAACTATTCCCAAATCACCCAACAGCAACTCACCGACAAATTAGTTAGCTTTGAACAGTTAACCGTAAATATATTCATCCAATCCGGGCAATTTGCCCAAGCCTTAGCCACAGCAGAAACCGATAAAAATGTCTGCCTATCTTGGCTGCTGGATGCCTTGCCAATTCCCGATTACAAAACAGAAGAGACAGTCACTCACGCACAAATTCAGCAACTCCTCAATCCCACAACAGCCGCCATTTACTGGCATCTCAGCGACGCATCCCTGACAACATTCATCATTAAATCCGATGGCTTGTTGTCTCCAGAAACCTGTTTCAGCGATTTTCCCGATGAATTTGAAAAATGGGTGAAGGAGTGGAATCAACAATACACCGATTATCAATCTAAGGAGAAAACCAGTCAAGTAAATCATCCTTGGCGTGCGGAAATGGCAAGTAAATTTGCACGACTCAAGGAAATATTGAAAATTGATGTGATTGAACAGCAATTAGAGGGAATTACGGAGTTGATTTTGATTCCGCACCGGGACTTGCACCGCTTTCCGATTCATGCTTTGTTTAGTCGGGATTTTGTGGTGAGTTATTTGCCTAGCGCCGCCGTTGGGATTAGTTTGCAACATCGGTTTACCCCGAAATGGGCAACCACGGGGGGATTGCCCCTACAACAAAATAATCCATCCGTAGGGGCGGTGCCCCCGTGCCCGCCCTCTATGCCCTGCCCGCCCGAATCCGTAGGGGCGGTGCCCCCGTGCCCGCCCTCCATCTCCATCCTCAGTATCGAAAATCCCCACAGCGTAATTACCGATAAAAACGGCCAACAAAAAAGACTCGCCCCTCTCCCCGCCGCCGAAATCGAATCGGAAATTATTTGCCGAATGTTCGACAATTACACCCGACTCGAAGAAGACGCAGCCACCCTCGATGAAGTCGAAACATTATTGCAACAACCACACAATATTTTTCACTTCACAGGCCACGGCAGCTATAATTTTGATCATCCCTTAGAATCAACTTTATACCTAAGTGGCAACCACCGATTAACAGTCAGAGAAATTATCCAACTTAACCTCAGTAACTACGAATTAATCTGCCTTCCCGCCTGCGAAACCGCATTGACTGACAAACAAACAATTCTCGCCGAATATGTAGGATTGACTAGCGGTTTTATGCGCGCGGGAGTTGGCTGTGTCGTCAGTACCCTGTGGCCCATAGAATCCGGTGCGAGTACCTTATTAATGATTTATTTTTACCAACGGTGGCGAGAAGCCGGCGATTCTCTACCCGTGGCTTTAGCAAATGCTCAAAAATGGCTGCGAGAAGCCACCCGCGAGGATTTAGCCACCTGGTATCAAGGGGAAATTGACAAGATTTCCGCAAACAGCCCCGAACTTTCTGAAGTTGAATTTATGCTACGCCGATTCTTTAACACGAATCGCCAAGCATTAGCTACAATGGAATTAGATCAACCCTATCAGCATCCCTACTACTGGGCTGCTTTCACCATCACAGGATTATGAAAGACACGCAAAACGAGATTTTCAAAGCTTTTATTATCGCCCTAGTCCAACAGACTGAACCTTTGCCCGCAGCCGTCCAATCCGAGTGCAATAAAATCGGTGAAGCTTTCACGATTATCGATATTGCAAGACTTGCCGAATTGCATCCACCTCTGCTAGCCGCCTATGAAGAAGCTGACACTTGGTTAGTGAATCATAGCAACGAACGCAGCAAAGGATTAGATGTTTTACCGGATGCTGAATCTGAAATAAACAACACTACTAATATTGAAACTGATAACAGTGCTAGTGACATCAGCGACTTGACAAATTTGCCAAGAATCATCAAGAAAATCGAAGAAAAAATCGAGCCGCGCGGGTTTGGAGGATTCCTCAGAAAGATTTTGCAAGCTGGGGACTCTGTGCAAGCAAGTCGAGATACAATCTTATTGTCAAGCCCAGATGGTTTCGTCCATGAGTAAGGAAAATTGGCTAATCTACCCGACTGTCGATTTGTTTGTCTACGATTTAGCAGACGGTATCGGGCAAAATGAGGACAAGATTAGCCAAAACCGCCAACAGTTTTGGCAAAAGATTTATGGCGACAAAATCTCTGCGCCACAATTAGCAAAACTCAAGCAAGCTGAAACAGAAACTGCTGAGTATATCGAGTTACTGGGCGACAAAAAATTCGCAGCATTTGAGTCTCCCCTCGATGGCTATGCTTATCCCGTGAAAATCGGCGATACTTATGCGGCACAATTTGACTTGTCTGGGAAAATCGAATCCGACAAGGAAAACACATTTAAACCGAAAGAAATTGACTGTTTAGAATGGCTGAAACAACAAGTAATTTCCCGTGTCAATCCACCTGCGACAATTGGTCAAAGTTGGCTGGTTTGGGGACAATTGACTGCTAATGACCAAGATGCTTTAGCAACTGCTAAAAATTGCTATAGTAAACTCAATCTATTCCCCAATGCTAAATGGGAGAGAGACTGGAAAGCTGAGGGTAAGTTTTTAGGTGCTGATTTTTACGAATTGTGGCTACCACCGGGAGATAGGGGCAATATCAGTCAAAATTATCATGTCTTAATTTGCTTGTTTCCTTACAATAACGGTCAAGCAATTGGCGATATTAGCAAGACTGTCGCTAAACTTTACGTGCATTTAATGCGATTGTTTGCCTTCCGCAATAAGGTGATTTGGGCTTACACTCAAAGCCGCCAACTTAAGGCTGATTTGAAAGATGCTTCGCGGACGATTCAAGACATTGTTCAGCAATTACCGCAACAGGTGAATGCGCCGAAAGTTGACTTGAAAGAATTGCAGCAAAGTTTGGTTGATTCCTTGACAATCTTCTCGGTTTATGCTAATTATATTAGCAGATTGGAAGAGCAAGAAAATACAATCAAAACTAATCTTAAAAATTATAAAAGACGGTTGGAAACTATCGGTGAGGATATGGGAAGTGATGCTGAAGCTTTCAAGTTTATGGCCAGTTTCAGCGATTTTGCTAAGGAGAAGTATGTTTGGCAAGTGGCGGCGGATAATCGGAGTTTGAGTGCGGGTTTGAGGTTGTTGGAAAATGCGATTCAGACGATTGAGGGGATTATTGAGATTGAGAGGGCTAAGAGCGATCGCACTTTGAATGTTACGATTGGGGCTGTTGGTGTGGGAATTGGCACCAGCGGGGTAGCCGCCAGCGTTTATGCTAGTCAAATTAGGAGTCCTGCCAGCCCCACAAATCCGATAAATGTGAATGTAGTTTTTGGGTTGAGTATGGGTTTGGGAATTGTAGCAGGTGCGATCGTCCTGATAATGATAGGCAAGAAATGGCGCTAAAATAGATTAGCGGCGATTTTAGAGGAATCGGCGCAGCAATCGGCGATTGAAATCGCTTCTTATCAAACAAAGTCCGCCTGCGCGGACTGAAGAGAGAAGAAGAGAAGAGAAGAGAGGTAATAAAATGACAACCGTTACTTTAAACTTAGATAGTGTCGAGTTAACAGACGAACAGTTTTACCGTTTATGCCAGATGAATCGAGATTGGCAATTTGAACGGACAACGAAAGGGGAAATCATTATTATGTCACCAGTAGGCGGAGTCAGCGGCAATCGAGAAGCCAATTTAATTGGCTTAGTCTGGATGTGGAATCAACGAACTCAGCTAGGGATAGTGTTTAGTTCTTCAACTATTTTTCGCTTGCCTAATAATGGAGACAGATCTCCTGATGCGGCTTGGGTTAGCTTGGAAAGATGGTCGGCTTTAACTGATGAACAAAGGGAGAAGTTTCCGCCGATTTGTCCTGATTTTGTCATAGAATTGCGATCGCGTACAGACCCGCTAAAGCCACTTCAGGAGAAAATGCAGGAATATATCAATAGCGGTTTGCGTTTGGGTTGGTTGATTAATCCTCAAGACGAACAAGTGGAAATTTATCGCGCTAATCGTGAGGTGGAAATTGTACAGTTTCCGGTTAGTTTGTCCGGCGAAGATGTGTTGCCTGGATTTGTGCTGAGTTTGCCGATGGTTTGATTGAGAATTAGAGGAATCAGTCTCTTTCAACCGCCCGGGCTGTGTCGCCGCGATTTCAACCGCCCGGGCTGTGCAGGCGCAGTTTGCAACCGCCCGGGCTTCTGAAATTACGATCGCCCTTAAGTCGTATACTCCGCATTAATCTTCACGTAGTCGTAACTCAAATCGCATCCCCAAGCCTTCGCGAAACCGCCGCCATTCCCGACAGCAACCTGAATTAAAACCGTGTCTTCCTTCAGATATTCACCAGCAGCAGCAGCCTTCATATAATTACTCGCAGCAGATTTATCGAACTCCTTCGGCTGTCCGTTTTCCATCATCAAAAAATCTCCCAATTGAATCCGCAAATTCTCTTGTTCAAAAGCAACGCCCGCGCGCCCCGCCGCCGCCGCAATTCTTCCCCAATTCGGATCGCGTCCAAAAATAGCAGCTTTCACCAAAGAAGAACCGACGATTGTTTTGGCAATTTTACTCGCAGAAACTTCGTCGGCGGCGCCACTAACTTGTACTTCCACCAAACAAGTTGCACCTTCGCCGTCACGGGCGATCGCCTTTGCCAAATGCACGCAAACTTCTGTTAGCATCGCCTCTAATTTTTCAGCATCCGCCCCCATTTCTGTAATCGCAGGCGTGCGGGATTGGCCGTTAGTCAAAGCAATTAGCGAATCGTTGGTACTGGTATCGCCGTCAACAGTAATTTGATTGAAACTTCTGTTTGCCGCCCGAGTCAGCATTTCCTGCCACAAATGTGACGACACTGCTGCATCACACGTTACAAATGCCAGCATTGTTGCCATATTCGGGTGAATCATTCCCGAACCTTTGCAAATGCCGCCGATACGCACGGGACGATCGCCAAACATGGTTTCCAGGGCGATCGTTTTCGGCACTAAATCAGTCGTACAAATAGCCTTAGCAGCCGCATCAGAACCAGTTTCCGAGGCCTCAGCAACCAATCGCGGAATTCCCGCCCTCAGCGGCTCCATTTTAATCCGCTGCCCGATCACGCCAGTGGATGCCAAAAGAATCGATTCTGAAGGAATATTCAGCGCTTCGCCCAACAATTTCGCGCTTTCGAGGGCATCTGCTAAACCTAATTCGCCAGTAGCAGCATTTGCTTGTCCGGCATTGCACAAAATTGCTTTGGCGCTGGGTTTAGCTTGCAAGCGCTGGCGGCAGTAGTCCACGCAAGCAGCCCGGACTGTGGATGTGGTGAAGACTCCCGCGGCGATCGCGTCCACCTCTGACAAAATTAAACTTAAATCCGGCAAGCCAGAAGGCTTCAAACCCGCTGTAATTCCCGATGCTCGATATCCTCTCGGTGCTGTAACTCCGCCGCCAATTTCCTTCCAGTCCGACATGATGACCTCCCTAGAGCGTTCTATTCTATTGAGAGGGGATTATATCATTTTAGATTTTAGATTTTAGATTTTAGATTTTAGATTGCCAACAAATGACGAATCAATGAGTTGTTTTTTTGTCGTTTAATCGTTCTTTCCCCGATGCGCGATCTCAAATCCTGTAGCATTGGAATTATTAATCTCTCTATTCTCTCTCTGTGTTCTCTGCGGCCTCTGTGGTTAAATCATTCCGATGCAACCGAACCAAATTTTGGGACGGGCTAGAAGCCCATCCCACAAGAAAAAAGATTTTTGTGGGATGGGCTTCTAGCCCGTCCTAACTATTTTTGCAAGAGGTCTATTATATTTCATTATTTGTGTTAAATCAATTCCCTAAAACTAATCGCGACTTATTCTGTAGAGATCTAACTCAAGAACAAGTCGCGACGGTTTTGTAACTGTCATTATTAATTTTTAGCTGGCAAACAACAGACTCGATTCAACTGTCTCGCTGTTGAAAAAACGAGTTATTTGCGATCGACACTCGCCGCAGAACCAATATCTAAACCAACTTCAGCAGCCGCGCGGCTGAGCATAGATTCCTGACGGTTTTTGATGAGGTGTTGGTGGCGCATCATCAGACTGCGCGCTTGTTGTTGGGTAGACATCACTGGTTTTCTCCAAATGTAGGTAATAGGTTTGCGGGCAATTGGGGAAATTAATTGAGCTTTGCCTTAGCTCATGGTGGCGTTGCTGCGATCGTAACTGGCTTGAAGGCTGGGCTGCGGCTTGCCTTGAATGTGGCCCCAGTAGTGAGTATTTTCCATTCCGACTTCGCTGGCGGTGCGGTTGAGCATGGATTGCTGCCGGTTCTTCACCATTTGGTGGTGGCGCATCATCAGAGAGCGGGCTTGATTTTCGGTAGACATATCCGGTTCCTCCGTTTTCCTCGATCTTGGGCTGCTTTTTGTTCCTATTTATAACTATACTAGATATTTCTGTATCTAAAGCTACAAAATTAAAATTGTAATAAAAGTTTACAATAAGGCGAGAAGTGCGATTGAGAATGCGGGAGTACCGCGAGGCTTAAAAAATATTAGAAAGTAACTTATAAATTAAGCGAAAAATAGCTGTTGCCGCGATCGCCCCTAAAGCAGCCAACCATCCCACAAACAACACGCCTGTGAAAGGAGAATTTGGATAAATCGTAACAGCAGCGCGCAAAGCCGGGAAAAACCACAGTACAGCCAGAGTACCTGCACTAATAATCAGCATCTCAGTTTGCTCGATCGCCCTGCGGTACTGGCCGAAAATTAGCCCCCCGACAATCATCCCCAACAATCCGATACTCACACTTGGATTCGGCAGCAAACTCGTCAGGGCGATCGCCAGCAACCCCCCTTCAAAACCCGTAAACGCAGCCCCACCCAAAATATCCCAAATCGAAAAAGCCCTTCGCGGCCCCGATTGCAGGTTTCCCGGAGGAGTCGCCACCACAGGAGGCACAGGAGGCTGCTGAGTTGGTTGGGGGGTCGGAGTGGGTTGGGGAGGCGGCTGCACCACCATCGTAGGCTGTTGAGAATTGTATTTCAGAGCCGCTTCCACCTCGATCGCCGATTGATAGCGCTGGCTGGGAGCCGGTAACAACATTCGATCGAGAACTTCAGCCAAACGCGGGCTTACCTGTACGTGCGATCGCCAATTCCACTCATTTTCATAACTATCAAACAATTCCGTCGGCTGCAAACCGCTGAGCAAAGTAATGCAAGTCACAGCCAAAGCATAAAAATCCGTTGCGGGATAAACCTCTTGTCCGTTCATCTGTTCGGGCGGAGCATAACCCAAAGAATAAATACCAGTCGAAGCCTTAGAAGCACCCGCAGTTTGCGTCACCTGTTTGACAGCCCCAAAATCTAATAAATAAAGCCGACCACTTTTAGCCCGCATAATATTAGCAGGCTTAATATCCCGGTGAATCGAACCGCGCGAGTGTACAAAATCGAGAACCTTCAAAATTTCCCGCAGCACCTCCATCGTTTCCGCTTCCGAAAACTTGCCTTTAACAACAAGTTCTTCCTCCAAATTGTGACCGTCAATAAATTCTTGAACCAGATAGAAAAACTGATCGTTTTTCCCCGGCTGCAAACTCGCAACAGTCAGCTCAAAAAACGCCAGCAAACTCGGAATTTGCGAATGTTCGTTTCCCAGTTCTTCCAGCACCGCCGCTTCCCGTTCAAACAGAGTTTGAGCAATTTTTAGCTGTGCCGGAGTCAGATTTACCGACGGCTGCAAAAGTTTAGCAACGCACTGCCGCATCGCCGGAGTATAGCGGTCTCTGGCCAAAAACGCCGCCCCAAAACCGCCTTGACCCAACAACCTGACTGGCAAATAGCGGCCGCTCAAAATCAGGGGCATTCCGCAGGTCTTGCAATACCTTTGCTGCACTGTTTTCAGCATCGAACTATCATCGAGGTCGGGAAAATCGTTTTGAGGGCGCGGGCAGCCCGGGCGGGTGCAGTAAACTTCCATTTTGGTTTGCTAATTGGTCATAGGGCATTGGGCATTGGGCATTGGTCATCGGGCATTGGGCATTGGGCATTGGGCATTGGTAATTGGTAATTGGTAATTGGGAATTGGTAATTGGGAATTGGGAATTGGGAATTGGGAATTGGGAATTGGGAATTGGTAATTGGGAATTGGGAATTGGGAATTGGGAATTGGGAATTGGGAATTGGTAATTGGTAATTGGTAATTGGTAATTGGTAATTGGTTTAATTCCTAATTCTAGGTGGTCAAACTTTTTCATACTACTCCAGTTTCTTTTACCCTCTTTAATCTAGTTTTGGTATTAGGTTTTGGCATCAAACAAGCCAATTATATCATGTCCGGTTAATCAGTTATCATTGCGAGTGCGAGCGTCTCGCTCGCACTCGCAATAAATATAAGCCATCGCTCGGACATGACATTACCGATTTCCGATTCTCGATTCCCAATTTATCAATTTTTCCAGCGATTATCAAACCAGATTTTAATCTCTCAACTAACTGCGAACTACTAACTGCCAGCGACCTAATAAATTAACTTCCCGCCGACTTGGGAGTTGCTATTTCTATGAGTCCCAAATCGATCGCCAGAGGTTCTTTTTTCTCCGGGATGGCAGAATAAGTAGCAAATGTTGGCAAAATTTCATTGCTGAAAGCCTCTGCTGCTTTAGAACGGTAGCGGTTGGGGTTGTAAATCAGCGACAAAATTCGAGTTACCAAAACTTCGTCCATTTTAGATTTGTGCAAGACGCCCATCATCAACTCTTTTTCGATCGCCGAAACCGACACAAAAGCAGCGCCCAACCCGGACTGAACAGCATTTTTAATGGCTTCGATGGAATTGAGCTCCATCTCGATTTTCAGGCGGCGCGTGTCAATGCCGCAGCGAGTCAGTACCTGATCGATGACTTTGCGGATAGTAGACTGCGAATCGAGGGAAATAAACTGCAATTTATAAAGGTCTTCTTTTTCGATGCTTTCTTGTTGTACCATCGGGTGAGACGGAGGGAGAATTAGAGCCAGTTCGTCCTCAGCGTAAGGAACAATTTCTAAAGCTTCTACAAGTTCGGTAGGGATTTCTCCGCCAACAATTGCCAAATCGATTTGCCCGTTGGCCACACTCCACGCCGTGCGGCGGGTCGAATGCACGTGAAGCTGTACCGCTACATCGGGGTACTTTTGCCGAAACATCCCAATCATTCGGGGTAGCAAGTATGTCCCCGTGGTTTGAGAAGCGCCGACAATCAAAGTACCGCCTTGGAGATTTTGCAAGTCTTCGAGAGCTCGACAAGTTTCTTGACAAAGCGATAAAATTTTCTCGCCGTAACTCAGCAGCAGGTGTCCGGCTTCGGTCAGTTGAGCCCGCCGCCCCCCCCGGTCAAACAGCGGCACGTCCAACTGTCTCTCTAGGTTCTGCACTTGCAAGCTAACTGCTGGCTGGGATACGTAGAGGCTGTCGGCGGCGCGTTTGAAGCTTCCTTCAGAGGCGATCGCCTTGAGAATGCGTAACTGGTCTAAAGTGAAAGGAAGGTCAGACATATATCTAAATTGTCAGGAAAGCGGTTGTCAGTTGTCAGTGGGCAGTTGTCAGTGGGCAGTGGGCAGTTGGCATTTGGCAGTTGGCATTTGGCAGTTGAGAGTTGACGGTTGACGGTTGACGGTTGACGGTTGTCAGGAAAGCAGTTGAGAGTTGACGGTTGACTGCTGAGAACTAACAACTGACAACTAACAACTAACAACTAACAACTAACAACTGCCAACCGTCAACTGACAATTGCTCCCATAGATACTTTGTGACACAATTTGGCCGCGAATCAATAACTTTTCTTAATATTTGCAATGACGATCGACTTAGCGCTTGACTCCCACTTAGTTATTCTCGGACTTTTATTTGGTTTTGCGATCGCCCACAGCGGTTTAGCAGCCCTCCGCCCAAAAGGTGAAAAGCTGATCGGGCCGAGACTTTACCGCGTTTTGTTTGCCCTTGTCAGTTTGCCGCTGGCGGTGATTTTGGTTGTCTACTTTTTCAACCACCGCTACGACGGCGTGCAACTTTGGCAAGTACAGGGCGCGCCCGGAGTTAAACCAGTGGTTTGGATACTGTCGGCAATTTCCTTTCTGTTTCTGTACCCAGCAACCTTCAACCTCCTAGAAATTGCCGCCATCCAAAAGCCGGAAGTTCACCTCTACCAAGCCGGGATCATTCGCATTACCCGTCACCCGCAAATGGTGGGACAGGTGATTTGGTGCGTAGCCCACACCCTCTGGATTGGTACTAGCTTTACCCTCGTCACTTCCATCGGTTTGATACTTCACCACCTGTTCGGAGTGTGGCACGGCGACAGCCGACTGCGGGCTCGTTTTGGCGAATCCTTTGAAACCATCAAATCTCAAACCTCAATTATTCCATTTTTGGCAATCCTGCAAAAGCGTCAAACCCTTGACTTGCTTGAGTTCCTGCGCCCTTCCTACCTAGGCGTAGTCATTTTTACAGGCCTGCTGTGGAAAATTCATCCTTTTCTGATGCGTGTCACTGCGAACATATACTGGTAGCATGATCCCTAGGATAGAAAAAAAATTATTAAATTTTGAGGGATCATGGTGTTGTCGGTTAGCGAACGCACTTTTGCACAAGAGGTATTTCAAGCCTCTACCCCCGTTTTAGTTCACTTTTGGGCACCTTGGTGCGGTTTGTGCCGCGCGATCGACCCCACGCTTACAAGTTTTGAAGCACAGTGGGCAGGAAAAGTCAAGCTCCTAGGGGTGAATGCCGATCAAAGTTTGAAGTTGGCAAATACTTACCGACTGAGCAGTCTGCCCACACTGATTTTGTTTGAGGGCGATCGAGTTCTATTTAGATTTGAAAATTATCAAGGTCGCGAGGAACTGCGACGCACTCTGGATTCCTGGATGCTCGCCACTCAGAATTCTCCCCAGACTCAACGCTTACAACCTCAGGAAGCATTGAACAGGTAACATTTCAAAAGCATTGGGCTCTTGTTTAGCTAGATCGGCGGGAATCCCCACACTATATCGTTTACAGATTGGTGTGGGATGAAAGCTAGGTTGATTGAGGTGGGGTGGTTGACCAATCCCGTAGGGCTCTTAGGCCATCATCACTGAAATGGACAATCTTCGATATAATTAGACAGACAGTGGGGCTGGACGTGTTCCTCACTTGAAAATGCTGTAGAGGGAAACAAATTGGAGTACCCCGAAGGAAGATCTTGATATCCTTAACAGGACTCAGATGCCCAAACTATATTGCTTGCAATTAGTGTGGGAGCGTCACAAAGCATTCGCCTCTTGCGTAGAAAGCATTGGGAATTCCCGATTTATCGATCGACCATCCGATCCAAAATCAATGTCGCAGTCTTGGAATCACAGGGCTGCGACATTTGTCTATCTATCTTTTGGCATAGATTTAAGACGAACTAGATCGATCGCCAACACAAGCAGCAATTCTTAAGGATTGTCGATCGGCAATACTTAAGAATTGTAGAGAGTCTTTCTGCCCAGTCGCGCAAGCGTGTGTCACAATTATTAACAGTTTTGGCAATATCTAGTAGAAACTTTAAACTACCTATCAGTCATGGAACCGCTTTATCAATACGCCTGGCTGATTCCAGTCCTGCCACTGGCAGGCGCAATGCTAGTAGGTTTAGGCTTAATCACCTTTAACCAGGCAACCAACAAACTCCGACAAGCGAATGCGATTTTAATCCTTTCGACCCTCGGAGGGTCAGCGGTAATGTCTTTCGCATTGCTGTGGAGTCAACTACAGGGCCACGCACCCTACACCCGAACCATTCAGTGGGCCTCTGCTGGGGACTTCTCGCTGAACATGGGCTATATCATCGACCCCCTCACGTCGGTAATGCTGGCGATCGTCACCACGGTCGCCTTTTTGGTGATGATTTACACCGACGGCTACATGGCACACGATGACGGGTACGTGAGATTTTACGCCTACCTGAGCATCTTCAGCGCCTCAATGCTAGGTCTAGTAATCAGCCCGAACATCGTTCAGATTTACATTTTCTGGGAACTGGTAGGTATGTGTTCGTACCTGCTAGTCGGATTTTGGTACGATCGCAAACCCGCTGCGGACGCCTGCCAAAAAGCCTTCGTCACCAACCGAGTCGGCGACTTCGGCCTGCTGTTGGGCATCCTCGGCATTTACTGGGCCACCGGCAGCTTTGAATTTGACGTAATGGGCGAACGGCTGCACTCCCTAGTCGAATCCGGTGCTTTGAGCGCAACTCTCGCAACCATCTTCGGAGTCCTGATATTTTTGGGCCCAGCAGCCAAATCAGCTCAATTCCCTCTCCACGTCTGGCTTCCAGACGCAATGGAAGGCCCGACACCAATTTCAGCCCTAATCCACGCCGCGACAATGGTAGCAGCCGGCGTCTTCCTGATCGCTCGGATGTACCCAGTATTTGAAGGACTGCCCGCAGTCATGAATTTGATCGCCTGCACCGGCTGTTTTACAGCATTCATGGGTGCTTCGATCGCAATTACCCAAAATGACATCAAAAAAGGCTTAGCCTACTCCACCATCTCCCAATTGGGCTACATGGTGATGGCAATGGGAGTCGGCGCCTACAGTGCCGGACTCTTCCACCTAATGACCCACGCTTACTTCAAAGCAATGCTGTTCCTGTGTTCAGGTTCAGTCATTCACGGCATGGAAGATGTCGTCGGGCACAACCCCGCCCTCGCTCAAGACATGAGAGTCATGGGCGGCTTGCGGAAATATATGCCGATTACCGCTACTTGCTTTTTAATCGGAAACTTAGCAATCTGTGGCATTCCGCCCTTTGCAGGTTTCTGGTCAAAAGACGAAATCCTCGCCCAAGCTTTCCATGCAAATCCCGCTCTGTGGGCTGTGAGTTGGGTGACTGCGGGGATGACCGCGTTTTATATGTTTCGGATGTATTTCAGCACCTTTGAGGGCGAATTCCGGGGCAATAACAACGCCATCAAGCAACAACTTCTCCAACCGGGTTTGGTTTTCGGCCCTGGGGCGATGAACGTTAAGGAATTGGCATCAACTGGCGAAAATCATGACGCACACGACCATTTTCCTCACGAGTCTCCTCTGACAATGGCTCTGCCGTTAGTGTTGTTGGCTGTACCTTCTGTGTTTATCGGTTTTCTCGGTACGCCGTTTGCCAATTATTTCGAGCAGTTTGTGCGTGCGCCAGGGGAGTCTCTGGAAGAAGTTTTGGCACACGCCGCTGAGTTCGATTTGACGGAATTTCTAATCATGGGCGGAAGTTCTGTAGGTATTGCCTTGTTGGGCATTACTTTGGCTTCTCTGATGTATTTGAGCCGGAAAATCGATGCTGGTGCGATCGCCCAAAAAATCAAACCACTTTACGAGTTCTCCCTCAACAAGTGGTATCTCGACGATATCAACGAGGTTCTCTTCGTCAAAGGCAGCCGCCGTTTAGCGCGGCAAGTCATGGAAGTGGATTTGCGAGTCGTCGATGGTATCGTCAACCTGACAGGGTTTCTCACCCTGGTTACGGGCGAAGGTTTGAAATACTTTGAAAACGGTCGCGCTCAATTTTATGCCCTGATTGTGTTTGTCGCAGTTCTGGGTTTTGCGATCGTTTCTGGAGTAGGTTAAATCTGTAGGGAAACGGCATTGCCGTGTCCTCCGGGTAGGGCAACGGCAATGCCGTCTCCTCCGGGTAGGGCAACGGCATTGCCTGTGAGTCTCAACTTAAGGTAAAACCGAGAGTCCGACAGGGAATGATATCATATCCACTCTTCATCGTCCTGTATTCATCTCTCTTATCTCCCTCTGTGTTCTCTGCGTTCTCTGTGGTTAAATCATTCCGATCCAACCGGAAACGATATGAATTCCCTGGTGGACTGACAGCTTAAGTTGACACGAAGAAGGGCATTGCCATTTCCCACCAGAAGATATTTTAAGAACGGGTATTAGCTCAATAACTCAGAATTGACAATTAGCCAATAGAAATAAATCTTTGATTAAACTCAAATTGTGCGATCGCACAAATCGTCGCAAACATTACAAAAAGAATTGTTTCGTATAAAGAAAGTATAAAATTTAGACCAAAATCGCCAAAATGTGTTTAAACCTAATAATTGATGGATAATTTTAAAACGCAATGGATACAGCTAACTTTCCCTGGTTAACAACAACAATTCTGTTTCCCATTGCTGCGGCATTGCTAATTCCTTTGATTCCCGATAAGGATGGCAAGACGGTGCGGTGGTATGCACTAATTGTGGGTTTGATCGATTTTGCCCTACTTGTTTACGCTTTTTGCACTCAGTACGACTTCAGCAATCCAGACTTGCAACTGGTAGAAAGTTATACTTGGGTGCAGCAACTTGATTTAAATTGGTCAGTCGGTGCTGACGGTTTGTCAATGCCGTTGATTTTGCTGACAGGTTTTATTACTACCCTGGCGACTTTAGCAGCTTGGCCGGTCACACTTAAACCAAAGCTATTTTACTTTTTGATGCTGACAATGTACGGCGGGCAAATCGCAGTTTTTGCCGTACAGGATATGTTGCTGTTTTTCCTGGTTTGGGAACTAGAATTAGTCCCGATTTACCTAATTTTGTCCATCTGGGGCGGCAAAAAGCGCCTCTACGCAGCAACTAAGTTTATCTTGTACACGGCAGGCGGTTCGCTGTTTATTTTGGTTGGCGCCCTGACAATGGCGTTTTATGGCGATACGGTGACTTTCGATATGCGGGCGATCGCAGCCAAAGAATTCGCCCCCAATGTAGAATTGCTCCTGTACACAGGATTTTTAATAGCCTACGGCGTCAAACTGCCAATTTTTCCCCTGCACACTTGGCTCCCTGACGCCCACGGCGAAGCAACCGCACCCGCCCATATGTTGCTAGCAGGAATTCTCCTGAAAATGGGCGGCTACGCCTTGCTGCGGATGAATGCCGGAATGCTCCCGGATGCTCACGCTACCTTCGCACCCCTCTTAGTAATTTTGGGTGTAGTAAACATTGTTTACGCCGCCTTAACCTCCTTTGCTCAGCGGAATTTGAAGCGCAAAATTGCTTATTCTTCAATTTCCCACATGGGGTTTGTGCTGATTGGGATAGCTTCGTTTACCGATTTGGGAACGAGCGGCGCTATGCTGCAAATGGTTTCCCACGGTTTGATCGGGGCCAGTTTGTTCTTCATGGTAGGCTGCACTTACGATCGCACGCACACCCTCATGCTCGACGAAATGGGCGGAGTAGGCAAGAAAATGCGTAAGGTTTTCGCCATGTGGACAGCTTGCTCTATGGCATCTTTAGCTTTGCCGGGAATGAGCGGTTTTGTCGCAGAATTGATGGTATTTGTAGGCTTTGCAACCAGCGACGCTTACAATCCGGTGTTCAAGGTTTGCGTGGTATTTCTGGCTGCTGTTGGCGTAATTTTGACTCCGATTTACCTGCTGTCGATGCTGCGGGAAATCTTCTACGGTTCTGAGAATAAGGAATTGGTGGAACACGAAGAGTTGGTGGATGCAGAACCGCGAGAAGTGTTTATTATTGCTGCGCTGTTAGTGCCGATTATTGGCATTGGTTTGTATCCGAAGATGCTGACTCAGGTTTACGATGCGACGACTGTTCAGTTGACTGCAAAGTTGCGGGATTCAGTGCCATCTCTAGTGGCTAAGGCTGCTGCGGATCGAACTGTGTCTCTGCGTGCTCCGGCGATCGAGCTTAGTAAGTTGTAATTTGAACTGATGCGAGGAATAAAACCCCCAAACCTAATTTATCAAAGGGTTTGGGGGTTTTATGTTTTTTTGGGGGGTGATCGGAGTATGAGACTGCAACTGCGATATGATTAAGTTAGCAAGTGCTTGCTTATATTGTTTGTCAGGCTATAAAAGAGAGGAACATTGCCATGAATGAGCATTTTGGTTCGGGGGCTTCAATTACCCTCGGCGAGGCGATTCAAAAATTGCGTGCATCAGACGAAAGCGACATGACAAATAAAATGTCGGCGGAAATAACGCAAGCATTCGAGCAACATGATGCAGTACACATCTTGTTTAATTGCGACACTTCTATTCAGGACGAAATTGCTGCCCACATATGGATGGTCTTTGCTACAACAGCAAAAATCAGTGAGATGCATCGCGCAGTTGCTAACCAAGAGCATCGCAATGTTTTGTCTGGTATTGGGCATCTCAAGTTGATCGGCATCTGGTTTGTATCCCTTCCACGCATCATCGGCATCATTTTCAAGAGCCTACGCATGAAAAAAAGGCTAGCTATCGAGGAACTTTCCAAACTCAAGCAACAGTCCATAATCGAAATTCGCCGAGAACACGGTATTGTTTTGTGAACCCGCTCAAACAGACCTAAACCTAAATGAAATTCAATGCCACGCCATAAAACCGTTACAGATGAAGAAATTCTAGCGGTGGCGCGATCGCTCTTTCTCAAGGAGGGGGCAAAAGCTTCTACACGAACTCTCGCTAAAATGGCTGGGATTTCTGAGGCGGTTATTTTTCAGCGATTTGGCACGAAAGAATATCTCTTCTTTGCTGCGATGGTGCCACCGTCCGTGCAGCTTGAGGCAATATTCAGCGTTCAGCCCGGTAAAAAACAGGTAACTGCAAACCTTAAATCGGTGAGTTTGCAGATTGTTGTCTATTTCCGCGAGGTGATGCCAGTTTTTCTATCCCTCATCAGCCATCCATCCTTCGATTTGCAAACCTTTCTGAAACGTCACACCATGCCTGGGATACAACTTGGCAGTAAGCTGACAGAATATCTGAATGCTGAGGCAGAATTAGGGCGAATTCGCAAAGACAATGTTGCGTCGTCAGCAACACTTTTACTCTCATACTTACATAACCTTGCGTTGTCGGAAAATATCGGCTTACATAAATCTACTGACACAGATCGGGCTATCTCTGATGCGATTGAGGCATTATGGACGGGCTTGGCTTTGACGATTGATGAGTTGTAGTGCCCAACGCTCGATCGCAATACCCAATACTTTAAAATTACCAGTAGGTCGATCGCTCTCCATTTCGGTATTGCGATCGCACTTGCGGGTTTCTATCCTTATTGTTATACGAAGAGTGCGCTCTTTGGAAAGGGCGATCGCGTCCTGGCAAGTTGTGATTCGCTCAACTTGCCAAGAATAAGCAATAATAGATAAGATGCCATTTTGATGCTAAGAGTGTGCTAGCCATGACTGAGTTACTCGATCGTGCGATCGCTAAGTTGAAAACCTTGTCTGCAAGTGAGCAAGATGCGATCGCCTCAATGATTTTAGAAGAACTTCAAGACGATCTAAGATGGGATCGAGCATTTGCGAGTTCTCCCGATGTTCTTGCTAAACTTGCAGCCTCCGCAATGGCTGAGTATCACGCAGGTAAAACCCAAGAACTCGATCCAGAAACATTGTGAAGTCTCGTACTACAGCCGAATTCCGTAAATCTTTTGCCGCACTGCCAAAACAAGTTCAAGAGCAAACACGCGAGGCATATCGCCAGTTCAAGGAAAACCCAAGTTATCCCAGTCTGCGTTTCAAAAAAGTGCATTCAGAGTTACCAATCTACTCTGCTAGAATCAGCAACAACTATCGAGCCGTTGGTCAATTGGATGGAGATACTGTAATCTGGTTTTGGGTTGGTTCACACGCAGACTACGACAGGTTGCTATCTCAGTTGTAATGGTTATTTCATCTACTTGAATTTAACTTTACTTGCTAGAATAGAAAAGAATACTAACCAAACTGCAACTCATGCTAAAAACCATCGAAGGCATTTATCAGAATGGGCAGATTCAGCTAGCCTCGCTACCACAAGATATTAGCGATCGCTCTCAAGTTCTAGTCACCTTTCTCGATCCAAACAAAATCGATCCAATTAAACTGCGCCAACTGATCGATCAATTGGAAACAATTGCAGGTATTCAGCAAGGCTTCCAGGAACTCAACGCCGGACTTACTCGCCCTATCGAAAATTTTATCCAAGAAATGCAGCAGAAATATGACATTTCAGGTTGAAATTACCGCGATCGCCTCTTCTGAGATTGAGCAAGCCTACCGCTGGTATCGGGAGCGAAATCCCGATTTTGCCGCTGGTTTCGAGGCTTGATGAATGAAATCGCCACACTCCCAGAAAAACCTCGGCGCTGTGGCGCGAGCCGTTGAAAGCGAGATTTTTCCTGAAGAAGTTCGGCAGTTACTTTATGGGAAATCCAAAAACATTTACCGGGTCTTGTTTGCGATTCGAGATACTACGGTTTATGTATTGTATGTCCGCCATAGCGCTCGATCGCCCTTAACGGCAGATGACTTGAATGAACTAGAAGGTGGAGTTGAGAATTTTTAGGAACCGATCGTGCCTCGATCGTCATACCCAAGACTTCAAAATTACCAATCGATCGCCGTAAAATTCGGTGGGATCGCCCTTTTCTTTTTTAGTCTTAATTGTTCTTGTTTCTATAATTGCCAGAAGAGAATAGAATACTAATTAATCTCAAACCCACGGATCGAGCTTAAATTCTGCCTCTAAAAAATCAATAAAACAAGTTATTTTTGCTGGATAAAAACGGCTGCGACGATATACCCCATTAATTGGTAACGGAGTTGGTTGATAATCCTCCAACACAACCTTGAGATCGCCCCGGTAAATTTCATCACCAAACATCCAGACCGGCGCTACCGCAATCCCCAAACCCGATAACACTGCTGCTCGAATCGCCACAGAACTATTAGTTTGAAAACAACCCCCAACTTGCACCTTGATAGTGCCATCTGTTCCTTGAAAATGCCATTCATTGCCTGTTGACAGATGCGTATAGACAATACAATCACGATCCACTAAATCATCCGGTGTTTGAGGTTCTCCCGCTTGCTCAAAATAGCCTGTTGTTGCCACTGTGACGCGGCGAGTCGTGCCAATGCGATGGCTAATCAGGGAACTATCGGGACGATTACCAATGCGGATCAACAGGTCTAATCCATTCTCTACAATGTCCACAAAACTATCGGCCATCATCAGATCGATCTTGACATCGGGATAGCGTTTCATAAAGGCTTTTAAACGGGGGACAATCTGCTTTTCCCCAAACAGCACGGGACAGCCCAATCGCAAAATACCTGTTGCTCGTTCTTTTCCTGTTAAACTGGCCTCCGCTTCGGCGACGGTTTCCAAAATTTGCTGACAGTATTGATAGTATCTTTTCCCCTCCTCAGTCAAACTCAAGTTGGTAGTTGAACGAGTGATTAATTGTACCCCCAGATATTTTTCCAGAGCGGCGATTTGCTTGCTAATTGTCGGTTGCGTCGTCTGTTGTTCCCGCGCTACGGCCGAAAAACTCTTCATTTCGATCGCCCGAACGAAAGTCTGCATACAGGCAATTCGATCCATACCGTACCTATTCCAAAATGGCATATAGTATATTCTATTATGCCTCCTTCTCAAAAAAATTGAAATAGATGATGATGTTCGCATCAACCATTCTCACCAAAAAACGAAGATGTTAAAACTCAAATCCCTCAGTCCTCTGTTCGCCACCCTCGCTATTGCTAGCGCTATCAGTGCGGGAGATGTAGCTGTACATAGCTTTTTGCCAAAATTCCAAAATACGGCAATAGCAGCCCCGGAAATAACGGTTCAGGAAAAGATCCAGATTATTACTAAAAGTAAAGGACAAGTTGGTAGTGGCGACCAATTGCGACGATTTTTCTATGGTGATTTATTACCATTAGGAGTACAACCCGGTGGGGCAGGCATGGTGGTCAATCTCTACAACAAGGCCAACAATGTTACCTTCTCTTACTGTGCAACCTTTGATGTTGTTGTCGCTGTGAAACAAGGGAGAGTAGCGAGTTTTCCCGCCGCTGAAGTGAAGTAATTTGCCTGTTCCCTTGCTGAGTGTAAGTAAGGGAAAATTCGCGATATATATAATTGAATGGATATTTAACATGGAACTTCAAGACTTCTTTGCATTGTTACATCCGGCGATCGCCATTATCGTGGTTTTTCCCTTAATCGGCATTGTGGTGAATCGCGCCCTACTCACCCGTCAACGTCGTCTGCAAGTTGCCGGTGGCGAAAAAAGTAAAATTCCGCCCGTAGTAGGTTCCGAGCACGTAGCGATCGGTAGTTGGTTGAGCGGCTCAGTTGTAGGGGTTGCCCTACTGGGAATGGCCTATCCCATTTTTTCAAAAATGCTCAGTAACGACACCCTTACTAAAGAACCATTTCGAGTCTTTTTTGTCATCGCCATTTTCCTGTTAAGCATTGCTTCTTTCACGCTACTATTTAAGGCAAAAGTTAAACTATGGCGAGGCATTTTTGCCACTTTAACTGGAATGGGATTGATTGTTTTAGGATTTCAACCAGAAATTTATCGTCGAGATAATGAATGGTTTATTTCCCATTATTACTACGGTATGACAGCCGCTTTATTGATAATTTTTTCAGTGGCGATCGTCCAAGATATTTATCAGGATAGACAAAATCGCTGGCGCACCGCTCATATTATTCTCAATTGTTTTGCTCTACTGCTGTTTATCGGTCAGGGAATGACTGGTACAAGAGATTTACTAGAGATTCCCCTCCATTGGCAATCACAATACATTTATCAATGTGATTTCACCAATAAAACCTGTCCGCAACCCAAATAAAACGGTAATTTTCAAATGATGAAATCAAGAGTTTTTCCCCTGGAAGCTGATGTGCGTTTCTCGGATGAATCTGCTACGGTGACTGAAATTATTAAGACTAAAAATGCTAGTATCGCTATTTGGGGAGTCAAGCCTGGGCAAATTGTAGAAGCTCATTGTCACCCGGATGGACAAGATACCTGGGTGATGCTACGGGGCGCTTTGACGTATTATTTAGGGAATGGTCAAAGCCAAAGCTTGAATGCTGGTGAAGTTGCGATCGCAGACAAAAATCAGATTCATGGTGCAGTGAATGACAATAGTGAAGATGCTGTGTTTATCTCCATTTATTCTGCTCCCCAAATTGGCTATGAAAAGGCATCACCTTAAACTAATTTAATGTAAAGTTGTATAGTGTTTAAATGAGTCGTGAAACTCTCTTCTGTTGCGGTTTTTCGCGTTCTTCGCGTCTTCGCGGTTCGTTTAAAATTTTTGAATTATTGCCTGAATTCATTTTATAAAATCAACATCAATAAAAAGCATGAAAGTTGCCAATAAAGTGCATATAATTTTAATGAAAGTTCCTGCCCCGATGTATCTTGGCATAGCTGTTTTGATTTTTGCAACTTCTAATTCTGTTACTAAAAAAATAGTTGAGATTGGTCAAAATCATGCGATCGATGGCAGAAATCCCATCTCACTGTGCAATGTTTTATTTGTGGGTAATATCTGTGCTTTGGGGTTAATGACTCTAATTTTTCATCAAGATTGGCAACCGCAGACTCTGAAAGCTTTGACTGGTAAAGATTGGATTAGTTTAACCATTACAGGTATTTTATCGGGGGCGATCGTTCCTGCGTTAATTTTTCAAGCCCTCGGACAGACAAATATTACTAATATCGTGTTAATTGGGCGTATCGAACCAATTTTAACCCTGGTGTTGGGTGTTTGGCTGTTGGGATCGCGGGTCAATTTTTGGGCAAGTGCAGGGGCTCTGGTTTCCTTGGCTGGGGTGATAGTGACTGCTTTTTTAGGGAGTTCAGGGCCGATGATGACGATGGCTGGATTTCAAATTGGAATAGGAGAAATTTGTGTGGCGATCGCAGCGATCATTGGTTCCATTGCTACCGTCGTTGGTAAACTGCAATTACAATCGATTCCCTTGGGAATTTTTACAATTTATCGCAATATTCTGGGGACGGTAATTTTTTTCCTATTGGCTAATCTCCTTTACGGGCCAAACCATTTTGCAGAAGTGTTATCTCCTTTTCTGTGGCAATGGATGATAATCTATGCGGCGGTTATTGTCGTCCTGGGTCAATTATGTTGGTTGGCTGGTTTAAAAAATGCAACTTCAACGGAACTCAATTTAGCCAGTTTATTGAATCCAATTGCAGCTATAGTTATGGGATATTTAATTTTAGGGGAAGCTCCTACTTTAGCTCAATATTTAGGGGGAAGTTTGTTGTTTGTGGGGATTGTCTTGGGTTTTATTGGCAACCTATATGAGGCTAAAATAAATCGAGAATTAGTTAACCCCAGTCCTCGCGAGGCAATGTCAACGGCGATCGGTTTCCGGGGAGTTTAATGCTTTAAGGAGGAAGCTTTTTATGAAACGCCGCTATTTCAACTTTGCTAGTATTACCTTTGTGTCAACAATTGCGATCGGCTGCATCAAAACCGCTGGCGATCGAACTGCTATTGCGTCATCCGGTACTTCTGAAACAATGCCAACGCCTGTGGCAGCTTCCCCTCCAACTAAGCCAGTGACGACACCCGCAACGGCTCAACCCGCAAAAGTTCTAACTTCTGGCACTTTTGTCGATGGCGAACACGCCACGAAAGGCACTGCCCGCATTGTCCAGAAAGGGAATGAGCGCATTCTGGAACTCGATCGAGCATTTCAAACCTCAACGTCTGGTCCTGATTTGGTCGTGATTTTGCACAAATCGCCCGATGTTATTGGCTCGACAGTTCCCCCAGCCTATCCCATCAAGAAAGGGGACTATGTGTCGATCGCGCCACTCAAGTCATACAGCGGTGCTCAAAGCTATGTGATTCCTGCCAGCATCAACTCAGAAGATTTTGCTTCGGCGGCAATTTGGTGTCGCAAGTTCAATGCCACCTTTGGTGCTGCCAGACTTCAGAGATTGAGTTCCGCAAGGCTCTGACCAATAATTTCTTGATGCTACAAGAAAGAGGATTTATCCGTGGAATCAATCAAAAATCAAAAATCAAAAGTCGAATGACTGACCAAAACAAAGCAATCGTTCTCCAGTTCTACAAAGCTTTTGACGATCGCAAAATGGAACAAGCCTTAGAACTGTTAGCGCCGAATTTTATTGCTCGCATGGCCGGAATGCCAAAGCCATTAAACGGGGAGGAGTTCAAGCAGTTCGGGATGTCGTTTTATCTAGCTTTCAGTCAGGGTGAACACGTTTTTGATGAGGTCATAGTTGCAGGTGATAAAGTGGTGACGTGCGGAAAATTCACAGCAACACACCTCGGAGAATTTCAAGGTTTGCCACCCACGGGAAAACAAATTAGCTTAGCTGTTATGCACATCGATCGCATCGAAAACGGCAAAATCGCGGAGCATTGGGGCCAGGGCGATGCACTGGGATTAATGCAACAGTTAGGGATTGTATTCTTGCCTGGGCCAAAGCTAATACCGCACATTTTGAGAGGTGCTGTGTCTAAACTGTTTCAGAAATCTGCCTAGATTTGCATACCCACGGAGTTTGCTATGATTCGATCGATCGCGCCCGATGACACGACTGCATTAATCGCCTTAGTTGAGGCAATTGGATTCGAGCCGCACGAGACCGAAGAACTCGCCCTCATGCTGGCAGACCACTTCGACGGCAAAAATAGCCAAGACATCTGGCTCACCGACGATGACGACGGGCTGGTGGGGGTCGCCTATGTTGCGCCGGAACGAATGACCGAGGGGACGTGGAATCTATATCTAATTGCCGTCCACCCCGATCGTCAGCAGCAAGGACGCGGTGCAGCACTGCTAGCCCACGTCGAACAGATGTTAGCGCAGCGCGGCGATCGCGTGCTACTTGTGGAAACATCGGGACTGGAGAGCTTCGAGTACGTTCGATCGTTCTACCGCAAGAGCGGTTACGACGAGGAAGCACGAATCCGCGAGTTCTACAAGGCGGGCGAGGACAAGATCGTTTTCCGTAAAGCGCTGAACTAACTTGTTGCATAATCAACGCCTACGTCGATAAAATCATTCAGACTTTTGAAATTGTATACTGCCCTATTAAGGACTAATCTCCGGAGAAAAACCGATGAACGAATCTGATAAAAACAAGCAGATCGTCCAGAACTTTATCCAAGTGGTTTGGAACGGTCGCGATCTCTCGGCATTGAAAGATTTCTGGGCAGAAGATTGTGTAAACCATGCGATGCTAGGAACAGACAATCGCGGTCTTAATGCGCTGCGGATCTATCATGATTCATTCTTTGATGATTTTTTCTCCGCTTTCCCCGACATCGAGATTGAGATCGTGCAGCAGGTTGTCGAAGGCGATCGAATCGCGACATATATCACTAGCCAAGGTACACACAGTGGCACGTTTTATGGCACTCCACCAACAGGTAAAACTATTTCAACATCCGTAATCCGGATCGATCGCGTTCGAGACGGAAAAATTGCCGAACATTGGTCTGTTTCCGATGCGGCAGGTTTAATGCAACAACTTCAATCCTGAATTCCAGCAATTTGAGAATGTGTTGTCTACATTCGCTAGGAGAATATATGTCCTCGGACTTGAACTTTGTTGAATATATTCTGGATCAAATAAACCAAGCGGGGCAAGTCTCTTTCAAAAAAATGTTTGGCGAATATGCGATCTACTGCGACGAGAAAGTCGTCGCGCTTGTTTGCGATAACCAACTGTTCATAAAGGCGACTGCTGGTGGGCGATCGATGATTGATAGTATCGTAGAAGCCCCCCCATACCCAGGTGCAAAACCATACTTTCTGATTGGAGAACAGCTTGACGATCGGCATTGGATGTCGAATCTTATTCGTTTGACAGCAAGTGAGCTTCCGGCCCCAAAACCAAAGAAATCAAAGTTCAAAAAGGCAAAAATATGAAATTTGGTTACACCATTATCTACGTCTCGTCGGTTGCAGATGCACTGACCTTTTACAAGGAGGCATTCGGCTTTGAAACGCGCTTTTTGCATGAGTCTGGCGAGTATGGCGAGTTGAACACGGGCGAAACGGTTCTTGCTTTTGCCTCCCATGCGATGGGTGAAATGAATCTTGACGGACATTATCAAAAAAGCGATCTCAGTGCTACACCCTTTGGAGTTGAGCTGGCGTTTGTCGCCGATGATGTAGCATCTGCCTATACCAAGGCAATTGCTGCTGGAGCGGTTTCTGTCAAGGAGCCGACCATAAAGCCTTGGGGTCAAGTGGTTGCATATGTTCGTTCTAGAGAAGGATCATTAATTGAGCTTTGTTCTCCGATCGGCGCATAACAACGCCCATGCACACCGACCGTAAAAACTTAATCGGCGTTGATTGGGAATATTGGGCTGCTTTAGTTATCTACTAGCGACCCAGTTAAACTAGCTAGAGAGCAAACTAATTCTGCGATATCCACAGGCTGAGTCAGACAAATCTGGAAACCAGAGCGAAGAGCTTGCCGACGATCGCCAGAACTTGCAACAGCGATCAGTGCGATCGTGGCAATTTGCTTGCCTTGCGCTGACTCCAGCTCTTTGATTTGATGAACGAGCGTGTATACTTGGTCGTCTGGCATATCTGTGTCAATGACTAAGGCTTGAGGTTGTGTTAGATCGAAAGTCTGTAGCGCCTCGATTGTGGAGGTAGCGATCGCTACTTGTACCCCGTGAGATTCCAGTTCCGATCGCAAAAAACCTCCCATTTCTGGACTAACAATAAGAACGCGCAAGCCTGTCAAATCCCGTAAACCAAACTTAAATTCAGGCAGTTGATTTTTTCCCCATTCACACATTAACTCGATGATCGGGCTGAGAGTTTCACCTAAAGGCGTGATGGAGTATTCTACTCGTCGAGGCATCTCACGATAGGCTTCTCGATCGATCAAACCATCTTTTTCCAACTCCCGCAATTGCTGCGTCAAAATTTTTGCGGAGATTCCAGGAATAAGATGTTTCAGTTCTCCAAAGCTTTTCCTGTGCTGCCTTAGCCACCACAGAATCACACTTTTCCACTTTCCACTAATGCGTTCAATCGTCAGCTCAACTGGACATCCAAATTTCATAGGTAAAACATTTCCATTAGTATCCATTTGGTAACTATAGATGTGACTGTGCTACTCTCGATTCAGCGTTGGGTGAGTGCCCTTCGCGCAAATAATATCGAAGTCTCGTCGCACTGTCCATTCTTTTCAGTGTCTGACCAACTTGTGGATTGTCTGACTATACTCGAAAAAGGAACGATCGCAATGTCTACACCAATTGGATTACCGCCTATCTTTGAAAGCACTCCCATTGAGTTGGTGCCAAGCCAACAAATCGCGGAATTTCCTGCCAATACATTTCTAGAAAGTATCGCGATCGACTCTGACAATACGTTATTTATTGCCAACCATTTTGAAGGAAAGATCGTTCGCATCGGGCAAGATCGAATCCCCGTAACTCATGCCACGATCTCAGGTAAGGCAGCAGGTCTAGCTTTTCTGTCAGAAACAGAACTATTGCTGACAGGTTGGAATCAAGACGGAATTTCCACCATCTTTAAAGTTTCATCTCAAGGTTCAGTAGAAACTTTACTAACAATGCCAGATGCAATCTTCCTGAATGGAATCACGCATTTGACTGGTAGTCGCTATGCGATCGCTGATTCCTATCGAGGTGCGATTTGGGAATTAGATGTAGCCCAAGTCAGCACTCGCATTTGGCTCGAACATCCTTTGTTGGCGCGAACCTCCGCAGAGCAAGAAATTCCCGGAGCTAATGGACTCAAAATCTTTAACAATGTGCTTTATGTATCGAATACCCAAAAGCAGCATATTGTTCGGATTCCGATTCTCGAAGATGCTGAGCCAGGGGAACCAACAATTTTTATCGATCGCGTAAACATTGACGACTTTGCCTTCGATCGCAACGGTAATCTCTACGGCACTACACACATTTATAACAGTGTGGTCAAGATTACACCAGATGGTAAAATAACCACGATCGCCGAAGCAGAACAAGGAATGGCAGGAACTACAGCCTTAGCATTCGGTCGTACTGGGCGCGATCGCACCAGTATTTACGTGGTAAGCAACGGTGGTATGTCATATCCATTGCCATCAGGAATTGAGTCGGCAAAAGTTGTACGTCTAGAAATTGGTGCTGAAGGATTACCGCTAATCTAGTTGGAAGTTTTTTGCATGAATCCATTGAATCAATCTGACGATCCTCCAGTAACTGTTGATATTCTGCAACAAGTCAAGCCTGGTTGTGAGGATGAATTCGATCGAGTTTTGAGCGATATATTAGTCGCTGCTGCGGCATTTGAAGGACATTTGGGAGTGAATATCTTCCGTTCAAGCGATCGCAGCAACCGAGAATATCGCATCGTCTTCAAGTTCGACCATTTGAGTAATTTGACCAGTTGGGAAAATTCTCCAATTCGTCATCGGCTTTTGGAACGAATCAAGCGGCTAACTGTTAATTCCAAGTATCAACGGCTGACGGGGTTAGAGACATGGTTTACCTTGCCAATTCAAGGGGCGATCGTGCCACCGCCCCGTTACAAAATGGTACTCGTTACTTGGCTAGTGATTTTTCCATTGATTAACATCATTCCACCCTTCTTAAATCAATTGCTTTTTCCATTGCCAACTTTGTTACGCAGTGCGATCGGTGCAGCTTTCATGGTTTCGTTAATGACCTACGTCATCATGCCACGGGTGACAAAGTTATTTGCTAAGTGGCTCTATCCAAAGTAGAATACTCTTAAGTTTATTCATGAACTAAGGTCACGATGAAACCACTTTGTACGGATTGCCAAAAGTCGATCGAATGTCAAGGCTATCTACGATAGGATGATTGGCAACATTAGAATTTGAGCTGTTGATGACACTCATTATCACACCGATAATTTTGAAGTAAATTCGGGTAAAAAAATGAATCAACCGATATGTGCGATCGCTGGATTTGGAGCAGGAGTGAGCATGGGCGTAGCCAAGGCATTTGCCAAGGAAGGCTACAGTTTGGCACTCATGGCTCGGAATTTGGAAAAACTAGAAGTAAATGCTCAAGAACTCCGTCAGGCAGGCTATACGGTTTATACCTTTGCAGCAGATGCCGGGAATCAAGAATCCTTAATTCAAGCTTTTACTGAGATTCGCAAATTGGCAGATCCAGAAGTATTGATTTATAATGCCGCCGTGATGGCGATGGGTAAGCCTAGCGAACTAACACCTGAGAAGTTAATCGCCGATTTTAATGTGAATGTCATTGGTGCCTTGGTTGCAGCACAGCAGGTGATTCCAGCGATGAAAACAAGTAAGAAAGGCACAATCTTGCTCACAGGTGGAGGTCTAGCATTATATCCAGATGCGGATTTAGTCTCTTTGGCGATCGGCAAATCAGGGCTAAGGAGTTTGACATTTTGTCTAGCTCAAGAATTGAAGGAGTTTGGGATTCATGTAGGTACTGTGACTATCTGTGGCACAGTAGAAGTCGGTACGCATTTCGATCCTGATGCGATCGCTAAATCTTATATTGCGCTACACAATCGATCGTCAGCAGATTCTGAAGTCGAAGTGATTTACAAATAATAATTTCTTCTGACAACCCTCAACTACTTTTCAACTACAAAAGACGATGGATACTACAAGTCCAGGAGAGCTGTTTGATATCAAATCCGGCTGCATCGGAATGATATAGAGTCCAAGGCAGTGCCGTTTCCCTACCGCGATGAATTGTAGGGACACGGCACTGCCTTGGACTCTGTCTTCTCCGTTTATATCATTCCGATGCAAACAGATTTGATATTAGATATTACAAAAAGGCGAAGATTTCATGAGCTTACTTTCAGCAACCATTAAGACTACCGTTACAGCTAGTCAAACAGCGGCTTTTGAGCATATTGTGCCTATTGACCTCACTTCTATATTTAAAGGTTATGGGCTGCTACCATCTGTCACGGGGATTAAGAACCAAGTTGGAAATTGGGACATCGCAGGGCAAACCCGCACTGTACATTTATCAGATAATAGCTCCGTCCAAGAGCTACTGACAAAATATGAGCATCCGCGATACTTTAGCTACACGGTTAGCGGTTTTACTGGGGTGCTGGGGTTTCTTACAACTTCTGCGAATGGCGAGTGGTGGTTTAGTATCAACTCATCAGGTCAGACTACGATCGAGTGGCGTTATACATTCAATGCACGGTCTGTTTTAGCGGTTCCAATCCTTTGGTTGATTACCAATTTACTCTGGCGCAACTATATGAATAATGCGCTGCAACGATCGAAAGCACTGATTGAGTAGAATATGACCTAACCAGCGATCGCATTCGGAATCGATCCAAGTCCTTACATCCAGAGTTTATAAAATGCCAGAAAAACAGCCCTTAACTATCGATTTTACTCAGAAAGATGATGTTATGAAAGTTGTCCCCCGATTGCCGCTGCGATCGAGCGAAAATTTGGGCTGGAATGAAATTCATGTTCAACAACATTGTCAACCCGCTTGGGAATCACCTGAATACGCTCACACTACACATATTGTGGTTGTCGGACTCAGTTCGGATTTGGTTCAGACAGAACGTTGGTTTGATGGACGCAGGCAGCAAGAGCAGATTGGCGGCGGAAATAATATTGCGATCGTCCCGGCAATGGTTCAGCATCGGAGCAGTTGGAATCAAGAAGCCTCCTTTTCCGTGTTATCCCTTGAACCCGATCGCTTGACTAAAATTGCCTATGAATCATTTACAACGGAGCGGATCGAACTCATTCCGCATTATGCAATGCAGGATACATTCATCGATCGCATTGGCAAGTCTCTGACAGCAGAACTTATAGAGGCTCGATTTGGCAGTCAGTTATTGGTAGACTCCTTGAAGATCGCACTTTCAATTCATCTGTTGAGGCATTATTCAGATTGGCACAAACCCTTGCGCGACTACCAGGGAGGGATGCCGAAGTGGAAAATGCAACGAGCGATCGCATATATCCACGATCATTTAGCTGAAAATCTAACTATTGCAGCGATCGCCGATGAATTAGAGATGAGTCAATATTATTTCTCACGGTTATTTAAGCAATCGATCGGTGTATCACCCTATCGATATGTAATGGAGCAAAGAATCGAATCAGCAAAACATTTATTGAAAAAAACTCCACTACCAATTTCGATGATTGCCGATCGGGTTGGTTTTGCCAATCAAAATCAATTGACAATCCAATTTCGGAACTTGACGGGTACAACACCTAGCAACTATCGCAAACACTTTTGATGTCCAGCCTCATAGCAAGATTCTAATAAATGGGGCAAGAATCAATGATTAATCCGGATTTTTTCTGACGCGATCGTGAGTCAGCAGAAATCTTTGCTAGGCTTGACTGCGTACTGAGGTACGGCGGAAGATGAACTTTATCGTTTCACTTCCAAACTAAAACGATTCGGGTTAGCTTAAAGGAGACAAAAATGAGCAGAAAGTTGAATTTAAGTAGATTTGCCATCTCTCTCATAGCCGTTATTAGTTCCCTGAGTCCCTTCTTAGCCGATTTCAATGAAACTCATGTTTTCAATCCACTTTGGCCGCCACACGCCAAATTTCATAACGGACAAACGATGACTTTGGGTCTTATTTGCGGGATTATATCGCTTTATTTTCTATGGTTTCGCAAGGTTTCTACTGACATTGAAAACTTAAAGATGTCTTGCTTATTTGCGGCTCTTTACTGGATGGCAATGGCACCAGCAATTCTCTATCCTGGAACGGCATTCGCTGACCCAGAATATGGTGGTCTTCAATCATTTTCATTAGGGGGTTTCCCAATTACACAAGTTCACATGGATTTTCTATTTTTTATCATTTTGGGAACTTGCTACTACACGGAAAGCAATCGACTGAAAAAATCTTCATGAATTTCGTGAAATTTCATGGAACATACTAAGGTTTTCTCAAAGAGCCGGAAAACTTTCGCTGAGGCTGAACTCTAAAACGCTGCGATCGATTTGAGCAATCGCAAGAATCATCTACTTCAAAGCTCAGTTTCAGACTTTATAGATCGTTCAAACAGAAGGAGAATCTCCATGAATTATGAAAAGTTCGAGATGCTTGACGACCAAAATGCCTGTGCGCTGCTGATTGACCACCAAGCAGGATTAATGTTATTTTGCGGTGATATTGACCCAATTCACCTTCGCAACAACTGCATCGCGTTGGCAAAAGTGCTTAAACTGCATAATATTCCAGTCGTGATGTCCGCTGCCGCGTTCGGACCCGCAGGGCCTCTGGGTCCGTTCCTACCGGAAATACTGGAGCTGTTCCCCGACGTACAGCCCATCTATCGCACCAAAATCAATTCGATGCACGATCCACGTATACGAGAAGCGATCGAAGCCACTGGTCGCAAAAAAGTGATCGCGGCTGGCATCACAGCAGACTTCTGTGTTGGGATTCCCGCAAAGACTCTGGCGGCGGAGGGCTACGATGTTCGACTTGTCATGGACGCTTCGGGGAACTATAGCAATCAGGTGCTGGCAGCCTCAACCGCCAACCTGACTCAATACGGCGTGAAGGTAACCAACTGGCTCAGTGTGGCTTGTGAACTTCAACAGGACTGGGCGATCGAGAAGACGGCACAAGGACTGCTGGAGATCTATCGCGAGCATCTGCCGGAGTGGTCTATGCTACAACTTACGTCGGACACCTGGAAATCCTTGCAGAAGTAGTTTTAGAGGTCGATTCTCCGAAACCGAGAAACACGGTCAATGACCCGCCGCTAATACGCAATCGACTTGGAAAAAGGTCGAGAATCGATAGGAATCGATCGCACCGAGTAGGATGCTCGGTCAGAAGCTGTCTTAGTGCGTCAGAACTTTAGTTAATTCTGAACGCTGCGATCGATTTGAACAATCGCAAGAATCACCTAACTGATTCTAGATATTCCGCAAGAAAGGTCTATCTTTTCATCCCATAACCAAGGTATTTTTTCTAGCCAAACCCGATAGTTTCGTTGCGCCTCGTTTCTTATTCCCTAACAATTTAACTGAGGTATATCAGTATGCATCGAGCAAAACTCGCCAGATGGTTGCTTATCACCGCAGCTATTTCCACCCTGACGATACCCATTGGAGTTGATGCAGTTTTGTTAGCAAACGGTCACATGAACAACCCGGCTTGGTTGCCTCACGCCAAACTCCACTGTGCCATGTCTTTCTTTGCGGCTGCCTCGTTGGGAAGTGCCGCTTTAGCAATTTTAAAAGTGCGTCCCACGAGCGATCGCTTTTCAATGGGTTTGGCTGCATTTCTCGGATCTGCGTTCTGGGTTGGGCTAATTGGCGCGGGGTTTTGGCCTGGAACATCCTATGGTTTCCTCAACGATCCGGTTCTGGGAACCGTTCGTGAGCCTGAATTGGGTGGAATCTCGATTTATCCAAACGTTGTGGCAGCACTGCTCACGATTGCGATCGCAGTCGTTGGTTATTGTTTAACTGGGCAGCAAAAATCAATTGAACGATCTAAGTAAAAGTTTGCACATCAAAAAAGGAAAATGAAATGAAAATTGGCATTATTGGTGCTGGCAACATGGGTGCTGGGTTGGGTAAACTTTGGGCAAAGGCAGGACATGAAGTCGTCTTTTCTTACTCACGAGATCAAAATAAGCTGCTTGAGCTGGCAACAGTGGCAGGGGCGACTGCGAAAGCTGGAACGATTCAAGAGGCAGCAGCACAAGACATTATCTTACTAGCTGTTTGGCTGCCAGCATTGGAAGAGGTCATTCACGCGGCTGGCTCTTTGGATGGGAAAATTATCATTACTTGTGTGAGTGGAATTCAGCCAGACTTCACGGGGCAAACAATTGGCTTGGCAACGGACTTGAAAATTTCTGTTGCTGAAGTCATTCAGCAACTTTTACCCAATGCAAAAGTTGTTGAGGCATTCAATACCACTTTCGCAGAAATCATTGCTTCAGATTCAAGGCAATTCGGTGCTGATTTTCCTAGCGTTTTTTACTGTGGTGATGACGTTGAATCAAAACAAATTGCTGCAAATCTAATTGAAGACTGCGGTTACAAACCAGTTAATGCAGGTAATCTTCTGGTAGCACGCACTTTAGAAACCTTAGCAAGTGCATGGGTGCAGTTCGCTGTTACGAGTCAGCTATTTCCCAACCTTGGGTTGAAAGCTTTGCAACGTTGAGCAGCATAATCAATCAAATGCAGCAGACGGTTGAGAGTCAATGATACTGAGTTCGAGTCTCGATCTGTCTGCTGCAAAACGGTTATTATCTTCCTGGTGCGTTCTTCCGAAGATTACGCACGTTCCACAGTGCTTCCAATGTCTCTGACACTAACTTCGCAAAGCTGATGAAGTGTTGCTCATCCTCTTCCGTGAACTCCCCTTCGTACTTATCGGATAGTTGTAGTAATCCCCAGTTCATTCCATCTTGCCCGACAATCGGGGCAGCAAGCCAACCTCGCATCGGTGGATGCTTGCTTGCCTCGCCGCCAAAACCTTTCCACTCAGGGTGAGCTTCGAGTTCCGCTTGGGTCATTCGTACAGGTTGATTGTGGCGCAATAACCACCCGTGTGTGCCATATCCAGTTGCAGGTGTATCGTATTTTGCCCACGCTGCATACTTCTCTGAGAGTGAGAAGAACTTCCGAATAGAACTCCAATCTTCTTGCACAATAATGGCGATCGCAGATTGATGAGCGCCAATCAGAACTCGGATCAGTTCAACTGCATTCTTCAAAACTCGATTTGCCGCTTCAATGAATTCCTCGTCGATCGCATCCGGGTTTTGCATGACCGGATTGGCCGTTGCCCCGGTGACGACATTTTGCAAATAAACATTTTGATGAGCTTCTGGCTTTACGTCAGACATCGGTTGATTCCTCCTAAGCGCAAAATATGGTTTCCGAAACTACCAAGGAACAGGCTGACCGAGGTGGAAAAAGCCCCCACTTGCTCCATCATCAGAGAGAGTTGCTAGCTGCACACCTGTTTTCGCACCCTCAGTAATATCCATCATTGCGCCGTCACCGCCTAATTCGATTTTGACCCAACCGGGATGAGCACTGTTGACCTTTACGGGTGTGTTTCGTAACTCGTGCGCCAAATGCACGGTAAAAGAATTGACCGCAGCTTTAGAGGCATCATAAGCAAAGGGTTTGGAGTCATAAATGAACGAACTTGGATCGGCGTGAAGGGTCAACGATCCTTCGATACTTGCCATATTGACAATCCGTCCACTTTGGCTCTTTAGAATCAAGGGCAACATGGCTTGAGTCACTTCAACCGGCTCTTCTGGCTTTTTGGTGAAAAGTGTATAATGAGATACTACTAATTGATTTCTACCGTATGGATCTTCATCTTGACAGACTGCTTAATCTACCCG